>JBAQPK010000153.1:0-3754 GCA_049305715.1 Desulfuromonadaceae bacterium
GGTTATCAGACTGTTGTTTTCCCTGTCAAGCAGCTTGACCCGCCGTTTCAGGGCGCAATATTCCTCATACAGCAGCCGATATTCGGCCATCAGCGGATTGCTTTCATGGCAGTGCCCGGAAGCCAGATGTTCAAAATGAGCGCCATGGTCACCGTCCGCGGAGCCGGGGGTTCTGCGATGGGATGTCATACGGGTTCTCCTTGGCGAGTTGACGCCACCGGTTAGAGTTGCTCCACTCTTCAGCTTGGCAGGGTCGGCAGGTCCAAACCGGCCATCTGCTGAACCATGCGTACCACCTGACAGCTGTAGCCGAATTCATTGTCATACCAGACATACAGGACACAACGGCTGCCATCGGCGATTGTCGCCAGTGAATCGACGACACCGGCATGACGTGAGCCGACAAAATCGCTCGAAACAACTTCGGGTGAATTCGTATAATCGATCTGGTTCTGCAGCGGTGAATCAAGCGACATGTTGCGCAGATAGCTGTTGATTGTTACAACGTCAACCGGCTGCGCCAGCTCGAGGTTCATGATCGCCAGGGAAACATTCGGGGTCGGCACACGGATCGCGTTGCCCGTCAACTTTCCGGTCAGCTCGGGAATGACTTTGGCAACCGCCTTGGCGGCGCCGGTTTCCGTGATGACCATATTCAGAGGGGCGCTGCGGCCGCGCCGGGAGGCCTTGTGGTAGTTGTCGATCAGATTCTGGTCGTTGGTGTAGGAATGGCAGGTTTCCAGATGACCGTGAACAATGCCGAAACGGTCATTTATCGCCTTGATGACCGGAACAACCGCGTTGGTGGTGCAGCTGGCGGCGGAGAATATCCGTTCCTGTTCGGTGATCAGGTTATTGTTGATACCGGCGACAACATTGGGGATATCCCCTTTGCCGGGAGCGGTCAGAATAACCTTTGCAATGCCGGGCGCCTGCAGATGCCTGCCGAGTCCTTCACGGTCCCGCCACTTGCCGGTGTTGTCGATCAGAATCGCGTCGTGGATGCCATACCGGGTGTAATCGACAGTTTCCGGCGCATCGGCGTAGATGATCCGGATCATATTGCCGTTGGCGATGATGGCGTTTTCCTCTTCATCAATCGTAATAATGCCGTTAAAAGGACCATGGACGGAATCGCGGCGCAACAGGCTGGCACGCTTTAACAGATCATCAGCTCCTCCCTTGCGCACGACTGCCGCCCTGATGCGCAACTTTTCACCGCTGCCCGCCTTTTCAACCAGAATGCGGGCAAGCAGGCGACCGATACGACCAAAACCATACAGCACGATATCCTGTGGACCGGGACGCAAGGCACAACGGCCGGTGTTGATAAGGGCCAGCTCCTGACGGACAAAGTCATCGATCGTAATCGACCCGTTCATACCCAGATATTTGACGATCAGCTTGCCGAGATCGACCCTGGCGGGCGCAAGGTCGAGTCTGGCCATTGCTTCCACAAGCGGCAGGGTATCCGTGACGGAAAGTTCCGAATCTATGATCAGCCGGGCGAATCGATGCGCCTTGAGAATATCGATCACCGAACAATGCACCAGCGGGCGCCCGTACACGGTTGGGACCACATTATTCTCGCGGTACATCCGGCCAATAATTGGAAGCATCCGTTCGGCACATGCTTCGTGGACTTTCCAGTCCTGAAGATACACTTCCTGTTTTTCTGAACCCATTACACATTCCTCCCGTTCGTAAGAAATTTCCCAACATCGCAAGGCTCCAAAACTGCCCTGCGCTCAAAGATAGCACTACTATTACCGCATCCTCCCCACTAATCGCAACAGACCGTCCAGAATGGTCAAGGGACTGGGGGGGCAGCCGGGAATGTACAGATCAACCGGAACACAACCATCGGCGCCGTTATGCACCTCGGCGTGATCCTTGAACGGACCGCCGTTGATCGCGCAGGCCCCGGCGACAATCACCAGTTTGGGTTCCGGAATTGCCGCATAGGTATCCAGCAGTGCCAGCCGCATGTTCTCACTGACCGGCCCGGTGACAAACAGACCGTCGGCGTGGCGCGGGCTGGCAACGAACTGGATGCCGAAACGGCCCAGATCCCACCCGATCGTGGAGAGCACGTTGGTATCGGCCTCACAGGCGTTGCAGCCGCCGGCGCTGACTTCGCGCAGTTTGAGTGACCGTCCGAACAGGCGCAGCAATTCGCCTTCCAGCGACCCTCCCGGATGATACCCCTCACCGGCGGTCACCGTCAACCCCCCTCGGCTGCGGCTTGAAAGACGGGCATCCGTTGAAAACGTGACCGCGTCATGGGGACACGCGGCGGCGCAGTCGCCGCAGAACAGGCATTTCCCCATATCGAGCGCCAGGGGACCGGAGGCGGAAAGTGCGCCATAGGGACAGGATGCAGCGCAGGCGCGGCAGCCGTCATCACAGCGCGAAGCGTCCAGCTGCGGCAGCCCGCGAAAACGGGGCGGGAGCGGCTGAGGCGCATCGGGGTACTTCATCGTGCGGTGCCCCTGGCGGAAACGTGTAAGAATGGCTTTTAGCATACAAGCTCCTGGTTAGTTGCAGTTTATACCTCGCACTTCCAATTACCGTTCTGTGTCGGTTTTCATGGCTGAATAAACCTGAGCTTGACGTTGTTGTCATAAGCCCAGAGATCAAGCGTCTTGCTGATGAATTACCGGCTTGCCCATGACCACCCTGAGATGGCTGATGCGCTTCTTGCGTTTCCTTCCATGCCGCCGTACTTGGTGCGCCAGGTGTAGAAGCACAGGTCAACGATCCTCATTCCGGCCTGCGCTTGTTTCAGGATGCCAATGGTCTGTTCTTCGGTGAATCGCTTGGGTTTCATGTCTAGTCTCCTTCGGGAGGTTCTAGACCGAAATCACTAAGTTTGCAAAGGGCTCAGTTTCCGGGGGGAAGGCCAATATTGACCGGTTGACACGCGCGTGAACCGGTGATCTACCCTGACAGAACATTTAGACTGTGAACATGAGAAGTAACAATGATCACAGCATCTCTCACTCTCCAATTTCCCCAGGCAGTCTAAAAATATCTGCAAGCGGCAGCATTGTGATTTTTTCGTGGGCACGGTAGCATAACATTCCCGGATATATCACCCAGAGATGGTCAAGCGAGAGGTCGGCCAGAGCACTGTGCATGGATTTGGTGACTTTTGGCGCTTCGTTGAACTTGAATTCCACTCCGAAGCGTTTACCCCCTGAGAAGAAGAGCAGGTCCAGTTCCGCGCCCCCCTGGGTTGCCCAGAAATATGCTTCATGAGTCCGCAGCACGGACAACACCTGTTCCAAAGCAAATCCCTCCCACGATGCCCCAAGGCGCGGATGTCCCCACAGATCCGACATGGAGGGAATGTTAAGCAGGCTGTGCAGTAGTCCGCTATCGCGCAAATAGACCTTGGGAGTCTTGACCTGCCGCTTCTTAAGGTTTTCGTGCCAGGGAAGCAACTGCCTGACCATGTAGGTGCCGGTGAGAATATCCAGATAGCCGCGCACCGTCTTGTCGGAAAGTCCCATGGAGCGCCCCAGGTCGGAGGCGTTCCATGTCTGGGCGTGAAGATGAGCCAGCATGGTCCAGAAACGGCGCATGGCCATGGACGGGATGGTTATCCCCAATTGCGGGATATCTCGTTCCAGAAAAGTGCGGATGAATCCTTCCCGCCAAGCCAGACTGTCTGCCTCACTTCCAGCAAGAAATGAACGGGGGAAACCGCCCCGCAGCCAGAGACGGTCACGCTCATCGGCTGATACTTCGG
>JBAQPK010000154.1:0-4834 GCA_049305715.1 Desulfuromonadaceae bacterium
AACATGTTCCGTTCTGATGCACATTGTTCTAAAATAGGACAGTTGAAGCTGTTCCAATATGACACGGGGACATCACATTATTTCCTGACGGCGCTGTCGGCAGCCCTTTGCATGACTTGTGCACGGGAATTGCAACGTATACGCGAATACAGCGCCATGCCGGAGTCGGCAGGGCCCCAGAGGAGTCACCATGAACATCAGCAAATTCGTCACTCCGGAGATTATCTTCGGCCGGGGTTCCTTAAGCCAGCTCGGCGAGAGCGTTATCCGCATCGGCGCCTCGAAGGTTTTTCTGGTGAGCGATGAGGGGGTAATAAAGGCCGGCTGGGTAGATCTGGCCGTGCATTACCTGAAGGCCGCCGGTATTGAAACGGAGATTTTTTCAGCACTGACTACAAATCCGAAGGATTGCGAGGTGACCGAAGGGGCGCTGCGTTACCGGGAATCAGGGTGCGACGGCATTGTGGCAGTAGGTGGAGGAAGCCCCACGGACGTGGCCAAGGCCATTGCCATTCTGGCCACCAACGGCGGCATTCTCCAGGATTACGAGGGGATAAACAAGATCGGCCGCCCCCTGCCGCCGATGGTCATCGCCCCGAGCACCGCCGGGGCGGGGTCGGAGGTGAGCCAGTTCACCATCATCGTCGATACGGCCAGGAAACTGAAAATGTCGATCATCTCGAAGTCGCTGGTACCTGACATCGCCATCGTCGACCCGGAGCTGGTACAGACCATGGATGCCAAGCTGGCTGCAGCCACCGGCCTGGACGCGTTTACCCACGGCATCGAGTCGTATGTATCACTGGCCGCGACCCCGCTGACCGACATCCATGCCTTGAAGGCGATCCAGCTGGCTTCAAGCAACCTGCGGCAGGCCGTGGCTGTACGGAACGATATGGAGGCAAACACCAACATGTCCATGGCCAGTTTGACGGCCGGACTGGCATTTTCCAATGCCATTCTCGGCGCCACGCACGCAATGACCCACCAGGTTGACGGCCTGATCGACCAGCATCACGGCGAAACCAACGCCTCGATCCTCCCCCATGTAATGGAATTCAACCTGAGCGCCTGTCCCGAAAGGTTCCGGGATATTGCCGAGGCGATGGGGGAGGATGTAACCGGGCTGTCCGCCATGGCGGCAGCGGAACTGTCTGTGGTTGCGGTGCGGCGACTGATCGCCGATATCGGCTTGGCGAAGGGACTGGGCGAGCTCGGGCTGTCCGAGGAATTCATTCCGTTGTTGAGTGAAAATGCGCTAAAGGATGCCTGTCTGGTAACCAATCCGCGAACGGCGTCCCGGGAGGATATTGAGACCATTTTCAGGAAGTGCATGTAAGTGCCACCCGAGCGAGGAAACAGCCGTGGATGAGAGAGAAAAACTGCTGGAACAGCTGACTGGCGTCGATTCGTCAAAGCTCAACTATTATGTCGAGCTTAAAAAACGCAACCAGGAGGTGCTGAAGCAGAACAGCCGCCTGGAAATACTTCAGCAGCTGGCCAGGGATATCAATATCGACATGTCAATCGCCGACATCATCGAGCGGGCGTTTGCCAATCTCCCCCAGACGCTCCCCTGCGACTTTCTCGGGCTGGTGGCGGTCAAGAACAGCGGCCTGACCCTCAAAGCGCTGGCACCCCGTGAGTTCTGCCGGATCGACAATTTCCCCGCCCATTCTCCCTCCCTCAAGGTCATCCAGCAGAAAAAAGCCGGCATCTTCAATCTGCCGCCGGAGGAACTCAGCCATGTCCGGATCAATCCGGCCTATCCGGGGCCGCTCCGGACGCTTGCCATTGCCCCCATGTTCAAACGGGATGAAGCCATCGGCGCCCTGATCGTCGGCAGCATCGGTGATAATTCCTACGATGAAACGGACTTGAGTTTTGTGCAGCATCTGACCGACCAGCTTTCAATCTGCATACAGAATGCCCGCCTGTACAAGCAGGTATCGCGGGCCAAGGACGAATGGGAATCAACGTTCATGGCGGTTACCGACCCGATCATGCTGGTTGACACCGACTACAATGTTCTGCTCAACAATGGCCGACTGCCTGCGGAGATGCAGAGTTTCTGGGACCAGGCGCTCGGCAGGAAATGTTTTGCCAAGTTGCATGGCCGCACGGAACCCTGTCGGGAGTGCCCCATTCAGGAGGTGCAGCGGAGCGGACAGCCGGTGTATCAGCGCTGGCAGACAGAATCCGGCCTGGTGCTGGACCTTTCCTACTATCCGGTATTGAACGAGAACAAGGAGATGTCGGCGGTGACGATCATCCTCAAGGATGTGACCGAGAAGATCAAAATGGAGGGGCGGCTGGTGCAATCGGCCAAGCTGGCGGCCCTTGGGGAGATGGCCGCCGGGGTGGCCCATGAACTGAACAGCCCGATGACCGTGATCATCGGCACCGCTCAGCTGATAGCAAGGGAACTTAAGGAGAACGGTCAGCCGGAGCGGGCCGAAGAGCTGGAGGACATCGTCAATTCAGGACTGCGCTGCAAACGGATAATCCAGAACCTGCTGACCTTTTCCCGGCAGGACCAGCAGCCTGCCACGGAAATTGACCTGAATGCCGAAACCCGGCGAGTACTCAGCATGATCAAGTACCAGATCAACCGGAGCCGGATTACGATCGCAGAGCGGCTGCCGGCCGATCTCCCCGGTCTGATTGCCAATGGTCCCCAGATTCAGCAGGTACTGACCAATTTTCTGATCAATGCCCGGGATGCCCTGGCAGAGGTGGAACGGCAGGATAAGGTTATCGAAGTTGCAACGGAACTGCGGATAAAAAACGGACTGCGGCAGGTGGTATTGAGTGTCACCGACAACGGCATCGGCATTCCGCCGGAGAATCTGGCCAAGATCTTTACGCCGTTCTACACGAGCAAGGAAGCCACCAAGGGTACAGGACTTGGTCTCTCGGTCAGCCTCGGGATTGCCGAGTCCCATAACGGCACCATTGAAGTAACCAGCACGCCGGGCCAGGGGAGTACCTTCTCCCTGGTCCTGCCGAGTGACCGGACATGAGTCAGCGGAAAGGGCAGGGAATTATGTCGTGTATTCAGATATTGATCATCGATGATGAAACGGATGTCTGCACCTTTTTCCGCCGCTTGTTGACGAAAAAGGGGTATGTGGTGACTACGGCCACCAATGAGCCGGAGGCATTACACGCTCTGGCAGAAAACCGCTTCAGTGTTGCTCTGGTCGATCTGAAGCTGCCGGACACCGACGGCCTGACCCTGCTGCAGGCGATCAAGGCCCGGCAACCCGCATGCGAAGTCATTATCATGACCGGCTACAGTACCGTAAAGACAGCGGTCACGGCCATGCAGCAGGGGGCGTATGAATATCTGGAGAAGCCGTTTGATGATATCGGTGAAATAGAGGCACTTATCGCCCGGGCCGTCACCCAGGGAGATCCGCAACGGCAGGGGGGCGAGGTCAGGGATGAATGGGCCGGAGTCGCCGGCGCGGTCGGGTTCCAGGTCGGCAGCTCTCCGATGATGAGGCGTCTGGCATCACTGGCCTACAAGATGGCCGGTAAAAATATTACTGTGCTGATTCAGGGAAAAACCGGCACCGGCAAGGAGGTGCTGGCCCATTTCATCCATGCCGCGTCAAGCCGGGCAGATGGGGCATTCATACCGGTGAACTGCGGCGCCCTGCCGGAAAATCTCCTCGAGAGCGAACTGTTCGGCCACGAACGGGGCGCTTTTACCGGCGCCAACCAGGCACGGCGCGGCATTTTCGAGCTGGCCAATCATGGCACCCTGCTGCTCGACGAGATCGGCGACGCCAGCCCGATGATCCAGGTGAAGTTGCTGCGTGTGCTCGAAACCGGCGAATTCATGAGGGTCGGCGGCGAACGGCCCATTAAAACTGATGTACGGGTGATTGCCGCCACCAACGTCGATCTGGAGGAAGCGATCCGCGAGAAGACCTTCCGGGAGGACCTGTACTACCGCCTCAATGTGGTTCGCCTGGAAATCCCCTCACTGCAGCAGAGAAATGAAGATATACCTTTACTGGCGGCTCACTTTGCCCGCCAGTTCAACCCACGGGCGCAACTTTCACCCGGAGCCCTGCGGCTGCTGCAGAATCACAGCTGGCCCGGCAACATCCGCGAACTGGCAAATGTGATGCGGCGAGCCGTGGTGATGTGCTCCGACGACACCATTCTACCCACCCACCTGAATGACAGGTTTCAGACCGCCTCTGTGACATCGGCAAACACTCCGACGTTTGACATCTCAGGGGCCACGGAGTTCCTGCTGGCAAGCGAGCGGTTTCAAGAGCAATTGAGCAACAATAATATTACCGAGGAACTCGCGCCCCCCGAGCTTGATCGTTTTCTTCATGTGCTGCACGGCATCGAGGCTGCCGTCCTCTCGGCCATGCGTACGAAAGAATGCACCACACCACCCAGGCGGGGACTTAAGGAAACGGAGGCCGAGACTATCAAGACGGCGCTGAATCTGCACCATTGGAATATCACGGAAGCGGCCA
The DNA here is from genome assembly GCA_049305715.1 of Desulfuromonadaceae bacterium. Taxonomy (GTDB): domain Bacteria; phylum Desulfobacterota; class Desulfuromonadia; order Geobacterales; family Pseudopelobacteraceae; genus JACRCG01. The sequence goes on from JBAQPK010000154.1 coordinate 4,506, forward strand.
GATCCCTTGGAATCGGCAGAAATACGCTCTACCGGAAAATAAGGCAGTTCAATCTGGCGCGCTAATGGGTGATTTCAGGAGTGATCAGCTCAGACTGTCGTAATCGCCGCTGACATACGGCATTGCCGCCCGGTGCACTTCATGGTTCAGCATCGGAATTGTTTCGCAGACATCGCAGAGATACTTGTCGCCACTCTCCTTAAAATCCTTGTGTTCGCAATCCTCGCTCCATATCCGGACATCGCACGTTCCGGCTGCGGAGTCTGTTTTTGCAACTGACATGATAAACACCTCCTTTGCTTCTTAATTATAGCACAAACTCAAACCTG
>JBAQPK010000155.1:0-1918 GCA_049305715.1 Desulfuromonadaceae bacterium
GTCCGGAGAAGTACACCAAGGTTCATGCTCCGACTTTCAACATGATCAATACCTTTATCTGGGGTGGCGTCAGCCAGCACGGTGAAACTCTGGGCAACCTCTGCGCCGATCTTAACGGTATGGGGCATGGTGCCCGTTCCGATATGGATGGCGAACCTGCCCTGGCCCCTATCTTCGCCACCATGGCAGACATCGGAGAACAGGAGTTGAATGAAGAGGAAGTGCCTTTCCTCCAGCTGGTTTCCAAGAAGATGACCAAGGATGCTATTGCTCCCGGAAAATACCGCGGCGGTCAGGGCTATACCATGATTGTCGCCACTAAGGACAGTGAGCAGTGGGGCTTCATGACGGTCTGCCAGGGTGCCAAGATTCCGCCAATGCAGGGTCTCTTCGGCGGGTATTCCTGCGGCGCCTATCCACTCTGCAAGGTGAAGGGAGTCGACGTGTATGACGTGTTGCTGAATAAACCGGAGACCTTCAAACATTCCATCGCCGAAATCATGAACGAGCAACCGTTCGAGAACGCCACGTATACCACCCATCACATGGGCATGGGCTTTGAAATCTCCAAGCGCGGTGAGATGTATATGATATCCCAGGGTGCAGGAGCCGGTTATGGCGATCTTTTGGAGCGTGACCCCCTGGCTATTATCAAGGATATCGAGGAAGGGCTTATCTCCGAGGGTATAGCAGAAAATCTCTACAAGGTAAAATTTGATCACAGTACTCTGGCGATCAATTATGAGGCCACCAAGGAACTACGTGATAAAGAGCGGCTGGATCGAATCAGCCGTGGAGTCCCGTTTGCCGAGTTTATAAAAACCTGGAACAAACCGAAACCCCCTGCACATCTGCAGTACTTCGGCTGTTGGGGTGATGATGTCGGCACACTGTATGCCGGTAGCCCGGACATTTCACGCGACGCCAACAAGCCCAAGCCCAACTACATGCGTAACCCGAAAGATGTCCGGATTGATGAGCTGGAAGCCCGCCTTGTTGAGCTGGGTGCTATGGGAGATGAAAAGAAATGAGCCAGAATCTCGCTGACCTTATAACTGTAACAGACGGACGCGTTAACATCAGGATGTGGCTTAAATCATTCTCCTACACTCGCCGACTGCTTGTGGGAGAGTCCGGGGATCCATGGGAGAGTGCGAGCAGGTACCTCACCTATGCCTCTCAGGCCCAGGGATTGCTGAGGCCGGATGTGGCGGTTATTGAGGTCGGCGAGCTCTTTGACGCATGGTTGCAGCGTAATCCATCCGTCAAGGCTGAATTAGCAGGAAAACGCAAACTTTCCTATCCGTTGCGCAAGTTGTTGGAACAGTCGCAGCCGCGAGAACTTTTAGCAGAAATAATTGACGCGGTATTAGCTCAGCTGCGTGGTCAGTTGCCGCTTGTGTTGTCCATGCCGTCACCAGGGTATTGGTTGCACCTGGCCAATCTGGCGGCAGGACGTGGCGACGTGGAGCTGGACGGGGACAGCATAGAGGATTCTGCCATGTATGTGGCCGACCTGGCCCGTTCGGTATCCAGCGCTGCAGTAGGGGGACTTCTTCTCGAAGAGTCTTTTCCGAAGGTAAACCTGGGGCCCAGCGATCTGGAGCTTTACCGCCCCCTCATCAACGTGGCCAAGCATTACCGGTGGCCGCTGGCCCTGCGCATGGGGGACGGTGGTGTTGTCGACAACCCGGCGTTACAGGAAATCGATCTGTTTATCGGCACCGGCAACTTCCCCTCGGCCGGGGCTGCCCATGGAGTTGATGTATCCAGAATGCTATGGGGAGGGGAGCCGGTGCCGGAATTGACGTCCACACAGTTCTACTTCGTTGACATTCCGAAAGATGCCACGCCGGAACATGTACTTGAGATCCTTTCAAAACTGAAGTCAGCCTGAGCATTTTTAGTAGGTTGGAAG
>JBAQPK010000156.1:0-3320 GCA_049305715.1 Desulfuromonadaceae bacterium
ACATCAAGAATATCCTCAGGCGCCCGGTCCAGATGTTTCACGATCGATCCGGCCAGATTCGCCACAACCCGTTTCTGAACGAGAGCATGCTGATCGTACTCGACAGCTTTTTGGTGAAATGCGGCGGCTATTCTGGTGGTATCAGGTCTTTTGTTCACTAATGCTCCTTGCAAATCCGGTGATTTCTGCGTTGAATTGTTGGCTCCGCGTCAGAAACGGTGCATGTCCGCATCCCGCAAAAACAGTCTGCCGGGCATCCGGAATATGCTCTTTCAGGTAGTATGACGCCGGAGGCAGACAGATCCGATCCTGCGCGCCGTTTACAACCAGAGCCGGGAGCGTAATCGCGGCCAATAATCCGCGCATGTCGGCACGGATAAGCGCATCCAGTGCATCGAGTACGGTATCAGTATCAGGCAACGGTATTGTCGAGAGCAGTTGTCTGATTTCTGATGCAACGGAGTGACTTTCGAGTTCACCTTCTGTAAACAGGAGAGAATAAAAACCCTCCAGCGCGCGCTGCGTGTTACGCTGCACCTTGAGCCGCATCCCGGAGGCTTCTTTGTAGGCAAGGGCGTGGGGGAAATCATCCGAGGCCGTAAAACGGGGTGTGGCGGAGACCAGCACCATACCGGCCAGCCGGCCTGACAACTCGGCAAAAGATTGAAGCGCAACCTGTGCGCCCATTGACCAGCCGACCAGGACAACCTGCGAAAGATCCAACACTTCACACAGGTCAACCAGGTCTGTGGCAAAACCTTCGAAATTAAAACTTCCGGATATCCCCCGTGAGCGGCCATGACCGCGAAGATCGGGCGCCAGGACCCGCATTGAAGAGGAGAGGCCATCGAGCTGTAACGTCCAGACCGCCGATGACATGCACCAGCCATGAACCAGCACGATCGGACACCCCGCTCCCCGCTCTTCATACCACAACTGTTCACCTCTGCGATTAAGGTACCACGGCATCACAGTACCCCAAGGCGCATGCCGGCCCGGCAGATAATCTCTACTGCACCTGCCAGATCTGCCATGGTGTGAGTGGCCATCAGCGTAAAGCGGAGACGGCTGGTGCCTGCCGGGACCGTCGGAGGACGAATCCCCTGGGCAAAGAGGCCTTCCGACAGTAATATTTCAGAAAACTTCATCGTCGTTTCGGCTGAACCGATGACAATCGGCACAATCTGGGTCGAGCCGTCAGGTATCCTGAAGCCGGCATCTGAAAGGCTGTCCCTGAAGAAGCGGCTGTTGACGCGCAACTGTTCTCTCAGCACGTCACCCTCTGCTGCCTGCACAAGCTCCACGGCCGCCAACGAGGCGGACAGCACAGCAGGAGGCAGAGAGGTTGAAAATATGAAGCTGCGTGCGCGATTTATCAGCAGAGCGCGCAATTCAGCCGAAACGGCGGCATACGCCCCGAAACTCCCCAGCGCCTTGCCGAACGTTCCCATCTGAATGTCAACGTCGCCACCCACACCCAGCAGTTCGGCGCTCCCCCGCCCTCCTTCTCCCAGAACACCGCAGCCATGGGCATCATCAACCATAAGGAGAGCCCCGTGTCTGCGTTTGAGTTGGGCCAGCTCAGCGAGCGGGGCGATATCACCATCCATACTGAACACCCCGTCGCTGACGATCAGAGAGCGTCCCCCGGCATGTTTCTCCATGAGCGCCGCCAGATAGCGATGATCGTTGTGAGGATAACGCACCAGCCGCGCTCCGGAGAGCAGGATTCCATCGACAATGCTGGCATGGTTGAGCCGGTCGGAAAAGACAACATCACCACGCCCGACAAGGGCCGGAATGATGCCGGTATTCGCCGCATGGCCGCTGTTGAAAAGCAGCGCCGCCTCGCTCCTTTTAAAAGAGGCGACCGCATCCTCCAGCCGTTCGTGCAGCTCCATGGTCCCGGACACCAGCCGGGAAGCGCCGCTGGATGTCCCATACTGCTGAACTGCCGCTATTGAAGCGGCCGCCAGAGACGGGTGATCGGCCAGCCCCAGATAATTATTGGAACAGAGCAGCAGCACATCGTGTCCGTTGCAGGTCACATGCGCCCCCTGCCGGCCGCTGATCAGCCTGGTGCTCCGGAGCAGGCCGCGGCGTTTGATTTCTTCCAGTTCATTTTGTATTGTTTTTTGCATAGCTCCATTCTCACTGGTTAACCTATTCAGGACATCTGGTTGACAATGGGTTCAAAAAAAATATCTGCCCGTGGCTACAACCCTAGAGGTACGCTGTCAACCCGGCGGCGCCCAACTGTTCAACCACCTTTTTCACATCCTGACAGCGCTCACGGTGGCAGACCAGAATCGCATCCGGAGTGGACACGATCACGACGTTATGCACGCCGACCGTCGCAACCATTCTTCCGTCAGCATAGATCAGGCAGTCGGAGGAATCGACAGCAACATGCCCGGCAGCATTGATACAGACCGTCCCGTCACGGTCGGACTCAACCACCTCCGGCAGGGCGCTCCAACTCCCGACATCACTCCACCCCATCTCGACCGGAACCATCTGAACCCGGGAAGATTTCTCCATTACCCCGTAATCAATCGAAACGCTCTCGATGTCCTGATACAGTGTCGCAATCCGCTCCTTCAGGCCGGCATGTTCCCAAGCAGCACCGTTTTGCATCAACGGCACAAGTTTTTCGTACAGAGTCGGCATGAACGTCCCCATCTCCGCCAGAATAGTGTCGGCCCGCCAAATAAACATGCCGCTATTCCAGAAGAAGTTCCCCTCTTCCAGATAGCGCAGAGCCTCTGCCAGCGGCGGCTTTTCAACAAAGCGCCTGACCGGGAACGGCCCCTGCCCATATCCCTGTTCATGCCCCTCATTAGCCGCATCCATCGCGGCCTCGATATAGCCGTATCCGGTTTCGGGACGAGACGGCTGAATGCCGAGCGTTACCAGAAAACCGTTGCCGGCGGCCGCTCCCGCAAAGACCAGCGTATCACGCAGTACCTTTTCGTTTTTTATGAAATGATCCGCGGGAAGAACGGCCATGATTCCGGAGGGGTCTCTGGCGGCGATCAGTGCGGCGGCCAGGCCGATGGCAGGGGCGGTATTGCGGGCGGCAGGTTCAGCGATAACGTCAATCGGAACCGAGTCGTACATCTGCATTTGGCGCTCGGTTTCGTCCGCCTGCAGGTGGTTGGTGATAATAATGATCCGCTTCGGGCGGAGCGGCAGTACCCGCTCAACCGTTCTTTGCAGCATGCTTCGATCACCGGTTATCGAAATCAGCTGTTTGGGGCGGGCAGCCCGCGAAAGCGGCCAGAATCTGGTTCCTGACCCACCGGCCAGAATAACAATGT
>JBAQPK010000157.1:0-2119 GCA_049305715.1 Desulfuromonadaceae bacterium
CCGCCGGTGTCAAGTGGACACAAGATTGGTCGAGGAATCAGATACCAGGGGAGTGACTTAAGGCACTATCTTTTGAATGCTGCATGGGCCGAGAGTTTGGGAGAGCGTAATTTCCGTTTGCTGCAAGTTGCCCTGGATGTTACCGATGAACTGGAGTTGATGCATAAATACCGGCTGAAAATGGGTGCCTCGCTTTTTGCCGGTCTTTGTCTTGCCGGGGGGATTGGCATACTCATTACGCGTAAGGGTTTAAAGCCATTACGGAAAATAGCCGTAACCGTTGAGCAGATCAGTTCCACCGGATTGCACCAGCGCGTTGGAAACGGAGCGTGGCCTAGAGAACTCGATCAGCTGACCATAGCGCTGGATGCCATGCTGACGAGACTGGAGGAATCATTCAACAGATTAACGGATTTTTCCGCCAATCTGGCACACGAGCTTCGTACACCGATAAATAACCTTCGTGGAGAAGCGGAAGTCGCTCTGTCACGCACCCGATCGGCTGATGAGTACCGCAGCGTGGTAGAATCAAGCATCGAAGAGTATGAACGGCTGTCGCGGATGATCACCGATATCCTGTTTCTCGCACGCCCCGAACAGGGAATCGAAAAACAGCCGCTCAATGCAAGAGCGGAAATTGAGCTCCTGATCGAGTATTTCAATAACGTTGCAGATGAGAAGAACATTACGATTGATCTAAATGGAAACGGTATCGTTTTGGCTGATTCCCGACTTTTTCAGCGAGCCGTCGGCAACATCATTTCAAATGCACTCTACTACACTCAGGATGGCGGTCATATCTCAATTACCATATCGACTTTGCCTGATGATGGCCTTTTTATAAGCTTCCATGATTCCGGGCTGGGTATCTCTCCTGAAGAACTCCCCAACGTATTTGACCGTTTTTACCGCAGCGCCTCCGCCCGGCACCTGCACAATCAGGGGAGCGGCCTCGGTCTGCCCATCGTTCGTTCAGTTATGGAGCTGCATGGCGGGACAGTATCCCTTGCCAGTAAACCCGGAGAAGGTACTTTGGTAACTCTTTGCTTTCCCCTGCAGTAATTCCCTCTATCAAAAGATGACAACAATGTAATCTGCGTGTCATGCTTGCGCAAGGCGGCACTCCTTAATATAGACAATCAGAAGTTACTTCTGTCTGAAGGGGTCCATTAATGCCTGCGTACCTGTCCGGCCTGATAAGCCTGGTGTCACTTATCTTTATCTCCGTTTCAACTGCAATCAGAATCCTGCTTTTTGCATTAACCCCAAAAAGTGCAGCGTTGACATATGCTCTAATACTCAAGATTGTTGCTGCAGGATTCATCTTCGATTTTGCAACGCTTTCCTATGCGCTGCTGCCAGTAGCTCTCTATCTGGCCATTGTACCCAAAACGTTTGCAGTCAGTAAATGGCATAACTGGCTGGTCAGGCTGCTGTTTGCCCTCTTTGCAGCAGCATTGCTCTTTGATGGCTGCGCCGAGTATTTCTTCTTCGACGAATTTGGCACCCGCTTCAACTTCATTGCTGTCGACTATTTGATCTATACCAGGGAGGTGATCGGCAACATCCGGGAATCTTATCCGCTTGGTTTCATATTTCCAGGGATCGCTGCTACCGCACTGGTTTTCGTTTGGTTGCTGAGAAACCGAATTGACCGTGCAGCCGGAATCACTTTTGGAGGCAGGCATCGACGTGCCGGAGTTCTCCTTCTGATCCCTTTCCTTGCAGTTCTGGCATTTGTCAACGTCTCACAGACAGCTATTTCACCGAATAATTTTGCCAACGAACTGGCCGGAAACGGCATCTACAATCTGGTGGCGGCATTTCGCAACAATGAACTCAGTTTTTCGCAATTCTACATGACCGCTCCGGAAGACAAGGTACTGGACAGACTGCATGCACTGATTACCGAACGGAATAATCGATATATCGCGCCTGACTCCCGGGGATTCACCCGCCACATAACCGCGGAGGGGCCGGAAAAGCTCCTGAACCTGATTGTTGTGGTGGAAGAGAGTTTAAGCGCCGAATATCTCGGCAGCTTTGGCAACCGGGAGAATCTCACCCCGAATCTGGACAGGCTGGCGGCCAAGTCACTGCTTTTCACTAACCTCTATGC
>JBAQPK010000158.1:0-4032 GCA_049305715.1 Desulfuromonadaceae bacterium
GTTATAAACTATACGAATGTGCCGTAAAGGTCTAAAGTGAGAAATACGACTTGCCGCCAATTAAATCAGCAATACGTTAAGGATGCCTCTATCCGGCACTGCCACTCCTTATCCCAAGGAGATTTCACGTGCCATCTACACCGCTCCCCCGTTCACCATTATCTCTCACTGAAAGCAATCAACTGCGGCTGATCGAATCCAATCGTCTTGAGTACGGTCTCCAGTACGACCTCTTGACCTTTGCCGACAGTGAACGGCTGACGGCGGCGAACGCAGAGCGCCGGGAACTGCTGCAGTGGCTGGCCCAGTACGCCGCTTTCGGTTATGCCGGGACCAAGGTGGATTGCAACAGTCTCTCTCCCGGTTGCCGGCACTGCGGCGATGGTGGCTGGTCCTGCCTGTTTGTCAACGGTCGCTGTAACGGGCAATGTTTTTACTGCCCCACTGCACAGGACGATAGCGGGCCCCCGGTTACCAATGGCCTGGCTTTTAACGATCCGGACGAGTATGCCGATTATGTGGCCACCTTCGGTTTCAGTGGTGTCAGTATCAGCGGCGGCGAACCGCTCCTGACGCCGGATCTTGCTCTCTCCTTTCTGCAAGCCGTTCGAAAGCGGTGCGGAGATAAAGTCCATCTCTGGCTTTACACCAACGGCACTATGCTGACAGCCGATCTCTGCAGCAAACTGAAAGATGCCGGCCTGGACGAAATCCGCTTCGACCTGGGGGCGGTCCGCTACCACCTTAAAAAGCTGCGACTGGCGATCGGCTGCATCCCGACGGTGACGGTGGAGATCCCGGCGGTGCCGGAGGATGAGGAGCTGCTGAAGCTCAAGATGGTTGAAATGGCCGAGGCCGGGGTGAAGCACCTCAACCTGCACCAGATGCGGCTGACGCCGTACAACTTCGGCCCCTTGATGGCGCGAGGCTATGTCTTTCTCCATGGCGAAAAGGTGACGTTACTGGATTCGGAACTATGTGCCTTGCGGATGGTCCGTTTCGGTCTGGAACAGGGCATTCCCCTGCCGGTGAACTATTGCTCTTTCACCTACAAACGACGCTTTCAACTTGCCGCTTCCCGGCGACGTGCGGCCCTGTCGATATGCGGCTCCGGTGAAACCGTGACCGAACCCGGCTTCCTGCGGACACTTTCGGCAACCGGTGTCCATTACTACGAAACAGCTCTCATGCAAAGCCCCAGCTATCGCGCCCCTTTTGATAAGATCGTACTGGCAAGCGGACGTCCCCTCTATCTTGAACGACGACCGCTGGCACTGGAGCCGGAGCTGTCAAGGGCGGAACTAACCGCCCTGCAGGCAGGTGATCCGCCGGACAGGCTGGCCGGTTTTGAACGGATTGAGAGTGGATTGGCCGACTATTTTTGACAGCACAGAGAAGAATTCCGGTAAAACTATAAGGGGGCAGTCTCCCTTATTGAAAAGCAGCCTGTCCCCTAATCGTCGCGCCGGAACAGCGACAGACCCGGGACAGCGGTTGTATGCAACTCCCCTTTTTCGGTCAATCGGGCAATGCCCTTTCCCCGTACTTCGATTGCAGCTTTCAGGTTGTTATTGTAAATATCCTGCATAAATACCTCGCTTCAGATCGATATCTCCTGATCAAATACTGCCTGGCACAACTTTGCGTTACAACAATCTTCCAGAGTTTAAGTACCATTAGGCAAGAATCGGACAGGATCGGCCTACCGGCTTTTGTTTGTTCAGGAGTAGTATACAATCAATCAAGACAGTAGAACTTGGCAGGTAAAAGGAGAAAACAATGCAAAAACGTACATTGGGAAAAAGCGGTCTGGAGGTTTCGGCACTGGGGCTCGGCTGCATGGGGATGAGTTTTTCCTACGGCCCACCCAAAGACAAGCAGGAGATGATCTCGCTCCTCCGGGCAGCCGTGGAACGCGGGATCACCTTCTTCGATACGGCCGAGGTCTACGGCCCGTTCACCAACGAAGAACTGGTCGGTGAGGCGCTCGCGCCGCTGCGCGACCGGGTGGTGATCGCCACCAAGTTCGGTTTCAACATTAACCCCGGCAATGACCCGCGCGGAATGACAGGCAGTATGCCGGCCCTCAACAGCCGGCCTGAACATATCAAAGCGGTGGCTGAAGCCTCTCTCAAACGGCTGAAGATCGATGTCATCGACCTGTTTTATCAGCACCGGGTCGATCCGGACGTGCCGATCGAGGATGTTGCCGGAGCGGTAAAAGAGCTGATCCGGGAAGGCAAGGTCAAGCACTTCGGCCTTTCCGAGGCGGGGATACAGACCGTCCGCCGCGCCCATGCCGTCCAGGCGGTCACCTGTGTCCAGAATGAGTACTCGCTCTGGTTCAGAAGGCCGGAAGAAGGGTTGCTGCAGACACTGGAAGAGCTGGGGATCGGCCTCGTTCCCTACAGCCCGCTGGGCAAGGGCTTCCTCACCGGCAAGATGGACGAAAGCACGACCTTCGACAGCTCCGACTTCCGCAGCAGCCTGCCGCGCTTTACGCCGGAGGCGCTGAAGGCGAATCGGGCGCTGATTGATTTGCTGGGCAGGATCGCGGCAGAGAAGAAGGCCACACCGGCCCAGATTGCCCTGGCCTGGCTGCTGGCCCAGAAGCCGTGGATCGTGCCGATCCCGGGCACCACGAAGCTGGAGCGCCTGGACGAGAACATCGGCGCAATTGCCATCGAACTCACATCCGACGATCTGTGCGAGATCGACAGTGCCGCCACAAAGATCACCGTGCATGGGAACCGCTATCCCGAAAAGCTGGAGCAATTGACCGGCCGATAACTACACGAAACCAAACAGGAGAAAATTACTATGTATAACGTCAAAGCCTTCTCCGCCGCCAGGGGATCAGCAAGCTCCCGGATGGCACGAGGAAAAACGAGCTGCAGGCGTGGGTTGCGCTTGATCTGGTTGAACGGTTTATCGGCCGGATTCTTGAGATAGATCTGGAAACAGCGCTCTGTTGGGGAAGGCTTCAAGGAGAGGCGGAACAGGCCGGCGAGAAGCTGCTGGTAATGGATTCGCTTATTGCGGCTACCGCTGAAGCGCATGGCTTAATTGTGGTTACGCGGAATGTCAGAGATATTGAGAGATGCAAGGTGCGGGTTTGTAACCCGTGGGGGTGAATTAAGTAAGCTGCCCCCTGAATTCGTCGGATGCTGATGTTTTAAGCGGGATGGCAAAGGGTATCAGACGCGGCTCAATGCGATTTTGAGGCGGGAGATGGAGCGGAGTGGGCGGAAGGCGGATTGATTCGTGGGTCATTGTGCCACTGCTTTACCATGGCTGGGGCATAAAAAGGGGGCAGGCTACTTTTTCAATTAAGTAACCGGTCCCCTTTTCTCTGCTTCAAAATTATCGTTAGTTGGGTGAAAGGCTCATTTCTCCCCGGCCATGAGGCCGATGGCCCGATCGATGAAATAGACCCCGCTTCCCGTTTCGCCGATATTCTTGATCCTGTCCAAGATCTTCTGCATGGTGTGCTCTTCCTCGTGCTGCTCGGCCACGTACCACTGGAGGAAATTGGCCGTCGAATGATCCTGCTCTTTCAGGGCCAGACTCATCAGCGCGTTGATCTTACTGGTTATGAACTTCTCGTGCTCGAAGACCTGCTGGAACAACTCGCTTATTGACTTGAATTTTGTCGGGGGCGCCTTGATCGTGCCGATAATGGGGAGTGCCCCGGTTTCATAAACGTACTTGAAGAGCCGGTTCATGTGCGTCAACTCGTCTTGGGCCTGAGCTCGGAGGAACGCGGCGCACCCCTCTAGTCCCTTGACTTCCGCCCAGGCGCTCATTTGCAGGTAGAGATTGGACGAATAACTCTCAAGCTGGATCTGCTCGTTCAGATTGTCAACCATGGCCTTGCTCAGCATAACAATTCCTCCCTTTGAGAATCCCTTGCGGGCATAAACTGGACATCCTGACGAAAAGATACAACACATTCCCGAATATGCAAGTCGCCGGGATTCGCGGGACACCTTACTTAATTCCCCCGTCAATCTTTATTCACAACCCTGGCGG
>JBAQPK010000159.1:0-5615 GCA_049305715.1 Desulfuromonadaceae bacterium
GTAATACCTGGTTGCCGGAAGCAGCCCCTGGTGATCCGGCTGCGGAACAGGGCAAGCAGAAGCAAGGCCCCGCCGCCGACCGCCAAGCGCAGGGCGCCGATTGTCAGAGGGTGTGCACCGGGAGGTGCCAGCGCCTGCGAAGTGCCGGTTGTGCCCCAGAGAACTGCCGCCAACAGAATCAGCGCTGTTCCATACGATCCATCTTTACCCACCGACACACCGCCTTGATACTGAACTGAATGATAATCTTATTTTTATACAAATGCGGCGTCGGCAGAAACCGACGCCGCACGATGGTACGGCAGCCCGGATTAATCGGTTAGTCCATCTTTACCGGTACCTTGGCTTTCAGGACAAACTTTCCGTCCTTGACTGCCAACAGACAGAGCGGGGTCTTGATCGGTTCGCGGTTCGCACGGATCGTAATGGTGCCGGATACGCCCGGGAAATTCTTCGTTGTAGCCATAGCGGTTTTGAATACCTTCGGGTCAGCACTGTTGGCGCGTTTGATGGCATCAGCTATCATCATGACGCCATCATAACCCTGTGCGTCGAAGAGTCCGGGCAGTGCACCGTTAAACTTCTTCTTGAAGGATTCTATGAATTTAGCTGTTTCAGGAGAAGCCTGCTCGGGAGCAAATCCGAGAGCGGACATGGAACCTTCGGCAGCAGATCCGCCCAGCTTGATGAACTCTGGTGAGAAGAGACCGTCGCCGCCGAACATGTTGGCCTTGATACCCTGTTTGCGGGCTTCTTTCATGATCAGGGCTGCTTCGGTATAGTAGCCGGAGAAGAAGATTACATCAGGTTTTTTGGCTTTGATGTTGGTAACCTGACCGCTGAAATCCTTGTCGCCGTCCTTGACTTTCTCATCGGCAACAATCTCAATTCCCTTGCCCTTGGCGGCATCGCGGAATGTCTGCGAAAACCCGACGCTGTAGTCGTTGTTATCGGAGGTGATGATGGCGACTTTCTTGTATTTGAGTTCGTTGGCGAAGTAGTCGATACAGGCCGGGATCGCAACGCTGTCAAGCAGCGTGTTGCGGAAGATGAAGTCGCCGTTCTCAACAACACCGGGGCCGGTAGCGCCGGCTGAAATGAGGAGAACCTGGGCTTTCTGGGCGATAGGTGCGGCAACCTTGGTGATCCCGGTGGTCGGGTCGCCGACGATGGCGACTACATTGTCGCGGCTGATGAGCTTTTGGGTAACGGAAGCCCCTTCCTGTTTGTCGCCGCGGTTGTCGGCTTCAACAATCTCAACCTTTTTGCCCAGCACGCCGCCGGCAGCATTCAGCTCTTCTGCGGCCATTTTCATGCCTTCGAGGGTCGGTTTGCCGAACATGGCCACGTCGCCGGTCAGGGCACCCAGAAAGCCGATCTTGATGGTGTCGCCGGCAGCCTTGGGTGCTTCGGCCGACGGTGCTTCTTCTTTCTTTTTGCAGCCGGCAGTGACGGACAGGGCCAATACAGCGGACAAAAGCAGTGCAGCACTCTTTTTGAAGCTCATTGTGTATCTCCTTTCTGTGTGGGGTGTGGTGCGTATTTATGAGTAATATAAATAGAAGGCCTCCGAGGTTTGGATGCCTCGGAGGCCTGAAATGAATGGTTAGAAAGAAAATTTCGCGAGCACTTTCAGGTCATAAGGGTTATCAGCGCTTGTACCCTTGAAATAATCGCCAAGCACAACATATCCGGCGCGGACGCCAAGATTTACATTGGGGTTGAGTTTGTAATTGGTTTCAGCATTGATTTCCGTCCCGAGATAGTCGCTGGAGCCTGCACCTTTGATGTTCTTGGCAACTGCGGCAAAGCCTGCATTGGCGCTGGCAGACAGCTTGTTGGTAAAGGTGTAGTCATAGCCGAGTGAACCAACGATTACCCCTTGTCCTCTATTTGACCCGTCGAACACGATGGCGGCATCGAGGGTAAGGGCATTTTTGTCCCGACCGAGGATAACCATTTCATTATCATAGAAACCGCCGCCTTCGTTGCCGTTATCAGCATTGAAGAAGACGTCTTTACCGCCAGAAACGTAGAGGAATTCACTGCGGGCAGTGCCGGCTTCGCCCAAATTATACCTGGCTCCCACGTTAATCTCATAACCCCTGGCTGTGGTTGTGGCGTTGTAATCGCCGAACTGCTTTACCACAAAACCGTTTAAGGTAAGAGGGCCGAACACGCCTTCGGCATTGAGGCCAAGGGTATGCACTTTGACATCGTTATCAGGGTTAGCGGTTGTAGTTACGGCTGCATAGATTGGATCCCCATTTGCGGTGTAGCCTGTCGGCGCACCGACGGGTGTAATCGTGGTGCCATTGGAACGATCATCTTTAATGAAGTAATATGCTGCTCCGACCTTCAGATCCTTGCTGAGGTTGTATTTTGCGTCAAGCATGAACATATCGTTTGCTTTCTTACCGAGGCCATACGCCTCACCACTGTCATTCCAGCGGAAGAAACCGGCTGCAACGCCGGCATTATTATAGTTATGGCCGAACTGGATACCAGCCATGTCGGCACTGAAAATAGTGCCCTTGAAGGCATCGTCGACACCCTGCATACCGATTTTTGTTTTCAGTTCCGGATAGTTCAGCTCAAGGAATATATTTTTTGTTTCGATGTTGACAGAGTCGGCGCCGAGTGCGCCACCGGTGTTTCGACCGTTTGCATAGGAGCTGTTGCCCAGGAATCTGTAATCCAGCTCAAACAGGGTAACGAGTTTTACGCTATCACTTGCCTTGGCTGTGTAGCCGAGGCGTGCGCGCTGCACGAAGTAGTTCTCTGTAGGCGCATTATTTACGGGGTCTTTCTGGCCATATACAGCGCTGTAGTTCGAGAGGTCATAAAACGACGTAAACGAACCGCTGAACTGGTTTTCAAGTGCCATAGCCGGTGTTGCCACTGCTGCGGCGAGGCCCAGGGTGACGAGCGCTGCCATGACTTTACTGCTTTTCATGTGTTACCTCCTGTGATGTGGTATCCTGCATGGGAAATACTCCCGCAACTGGTGGAGTCAAAATCTGGCTTAAAAACAGTTTGGCCCGTTCATGGGTCGGGGAGGTAAAAAAGTGCTCCGGCGTACCTTCCTCGACTATCCTGCCATGATCCATAAAAATCACCCGGTCAGATACCTCGCGGGCAAAGCCCATCTCGTGGGTGACGACAACCATGGTCATTCCTTCCAGCGCCAGAGTCTTCATGACATCCAGCACCTCGCCGATCATCTCCGGATCCAGCGCCGAAGTGGGCTCGTCAAAAAGGATCGCCTTCGGATTCATGGCCAGTGAGCGGGCGATGGCGACGCGTTGCTGCTGGCCGCCGGATAGTTTGGCGGGGTATGCGGATGCCTTTTCAGCAATATTCACCTTTCGCAGCAGTTCCATGGCGATCTCTTCAGCTTCCTTTCTGTTTCGCTTGCGGACAACCGTCTGGGCCAGGGTCAGGTTTTCAAGCACGGTCTTGTGGGGGAAGAGGTTGAATGACTGGAAGACCATCCCGACCTCCTCGCGCACCTTGCAGATATCGGTATTCGGGTTGCTGAGATCCATTCCGCCGACGCTGATCCTGCCGCGGTCGATAGTCTCCAAGCCGTTTATGGAGCGGAGGATGGTGCTCTTGCCCGATCCGCTGGGGCCGATGATGACCACCTTCTCGCCGTCACCGACACTGAAAGAGATGTCATTCAAGGCCTGGAAGGTGCCGAAGAATTTGGATACCCCGCAGACTTCGATCATGGGGTGACTAGCGTCCTTCATTGAGTCGCTCCTCCATAATGCTGATCAGTTTGGAAAAGAAGAGCGTCATGATCAGGTAGATCAGGGCGATGACGGTGTAGGTCTCAAAATAGTTGAAGGTTTCCGAGGCATATTCACGACCGCGGCGCAACAGGTCGGCCACCGCCAGGATCGAAACAAGCGATGAATCTTTCAGTAGGGCGATGAATTCGTTGCCGATCGGCGGCAGCACGACCTTGAAGGCCTGGGGAAGAATGACCTGCCGCATTGCCTGTCTGCGGGACATTCCCAGGGAAAGCGCGGCTTCCATCTGCCCCTTGGGAATGGATTGGATACCGGCACGGAAAATTTCGGCCATATAGGCGCCGTAACAGAACGCCATGGCGATGATCGCACTGAGAATGTCGGGGATTTTTACGAAACGTCCCAACGCATAGTAGATGTAGAAGAGCTGCACCAGGAGCGGGATGCCTCGAATCACCTCGACATATAACGATGCGGTCCCGTTGATGAAGCGGTTGCTTGAAATGCGTCCCAGACCGGCGACCAACCCGAACACGATTGCCAGAAGGATGGCCCCAACTGTAACCTTGAAAGTGATCAGGATACCATCCGGGACAAACATGAAGATTGCCATGTACTGGTCCGGCCGACCGAAGGCCAGAAACAGGCAGAGCAGTATTGAGCCAAAAAAGGCGATCCGCCAAGCTGTAAAGAGGCCGGCGTCGCGTTTGCGGGGGATGGCGGCTCCGTCTCCAACGGCTATCGGTGTATGTTTGGATTGATTATCTGACATAATAAGGTAGGCGCGCAGGGCGGAAGGGTTTAACGCCCTCCCTGTCTTGCATTCCGGATTACTTAACCCACTTGGTGTGAATCTTGGTGTCAAGTTTCTTTGTTTTAACAGCCTTGATGCCTTTGTTGAGCAGGGCAACGAGTTCCTTGTTTCCCTTCTTTACGACTATGCCGTACCCCTCTTTGGTAAAGGCCTTTCCGACAATTTTGAACTTTTCCTTGTATTCTTTTTTCTGCAGGGCAAAGTGCGCGGCAACCGGTTCATCACAAACGATACCGAAGATGCGGCCGGCAGCCATGTCTTCAAAGGCCAGGCCGATCTCGTCATAGGTCTTCGATTCCACGCCGGCAACCTTCTTAACTTCCATTGCGCCCGTGGTGCCGATCTGGGCGCCAACTTTTTTGCCCTTGAGGTCTGGTATTGCTGTGGATTTCTTATCGGTTTTGGGCACAACCAGGATCTGACCGATGCTGGTATAGGCATCCGTAAAGTCGTATTTTGCCTTGCGCTCTTCGGTGATGGTGACTGAAGAGATGATGGCATCGTATTGGCCGGAGTCAAGACCTGCAAAGATACCATCCCAAGCGGTATTCTTGAACTCGACGGCAACGCCGGCTTCTTTGGCTACGGCTTTGAGGAAGTCGATATCGTACCCTACGATCTGCTTGTTGGCATCAACCATCTCCATTGGTGGCCACGTGGCGTCAGTGGCGACCTTGATGCTTTTGGGGGCAGCCAGCGCCGTTGCAGAGAGTGATGCTACCAGCAGGGCAGTAACCGATATTAAACGGAAAAACCTCATGTGAATTTCTCCTTTTTTGATGACATTAAACTATTAAATGGTAAGACAAGAATGGTGTTTTATATAAATACGAACTGGATTGTCAATAAAAAACGCTGTAATTGAGCCACGCAGAGACATTTGTCTTTGTCAGGTAGAATGGGAGTGAGGACAAGAATGATGTCATAGGGTTTGACCATAAACAGTTCTCCTGGACGACATACAATGAATCCTTACAAGGCCGCTATACTGCTTCTCACGACAACGTTTTTGTTTTGATAATATCAATTTTGCCGGAAAAAAA
>JBAQPK010000160.1:0-2898 GCA_049305715.1 Desulfuromonadaceae bacterium
GCATCGGGCAATGCTTTTTCCAAAAGCTTCAAGTGCAATATCCACACTGCTATTGTCAAGATCCTGCTTGTCTGCCTCGTTTCGCATATATTCCTCCTGTCTGAATAGTACCTAACACCCTTTCGCGTTACAACTACTTTCCAATGGTCTGTACAATTAGGCAATAAACTAACAGGATTGGTCTACCCGCCTGTGCTTTTCCTGGTGTAGGGTATATTCATCATCAAGCTAATTCTGATCAGGTAAAAGGAGACTAAACATGAACAATTTCATTTACAGCATTCCAACCACAGCCTACTTCGGCAAGGGACAAATCAACATCCTCGGCGAGACCATCAAGTCTCATGGCGGTTCCAAGGTGCTGCTGGCCTATGGTGGTGGCAGCATCAAACAAAACGGCATTTACGAGGCCATTCTTGAGCAGTTCGGTCAGGCCGGTCTCGCCTACGTGGAATTGAGCGGTATCCAGCCAAACCCACGGGTCGAAAGCGTGGAGGAAGGAATCCAGATTTATCGCAACAACGGCTGCGATTTCATCCTGGCCGTTGGGGGCGGGTCGACCCTGGACGCCTGCAAGGCCATTGCTGCCGGGGTCAAATATGATGGCCCGGTCAATGATCTTTTTAACGGGGAGCCGGGAGGTGCCACTGTCAGCGCGGCGGCCCCTTTGGCCACCATCCTGACCATGGCGGGCACCGGTTCCGAGATGGATATGGGGGGAGTCATCACCGTCGGTGCAGATCATAAGAAAAAGGTCATCATGCATCCTCTCCTTAATCCCATATTCTCCATTCTGGACCCGGAATATACCTACACGGTACCGGAAAATCATTCCATGGCGGGCGTCGCGGACATCCTCTGCCACCTGATGGAACAATATTTCACCCCCGATGTCGCAGCCAAGGTTCAGGACCGCATGAACGAGGGGGTTATGAAGGTTGTGCTGGAGGACGCCACGAAGATCCTGGCGAATCCGAAGGACTATGATTCCCGCGCCAATATCATGTGGGCCAGCTCCATGGCTTTGGCCGGATTCCAGTTTGTGCTCGGCAAGCCCATGTTCCCGTTCCCTCTTCATGGCATGGGGCACGAACTCTCAAGCATGTACGACATGACCCATGGCGTAACTCTGGCTCTACTGACCCCCGCGTGGATGCGTCATACCATGAGCGCAGCTCCCGAACACCTGTCGGTCTTTGCACGATTCGCTCGCAATGTCCTCGATATACGTGAGGAAGACGATGCCAAAGCTGCAGAAGAAGGCGTCAAAAAGTTGCAAGCATTCTATTCCGTCATCAAGATGCCGGCGAATCTTCGTGAGGCAGGCGTCAAGGAAGAAGATCTGGACGTTATAGCCGCGAAAGCCGTGGAAAACGGAAAACTGGGCATCTTGACCTCGATTGGCAAGGATGAGGTGCTGCAGATCATGCGTGCGGCATTTTGAATCAAATCCACGCCTAAGCGACCGGTACAGCAAGCCCCCAACCCCTCTAAATCTCCCCTTATCAGGGGAGATTTAAAAGCTTCCCCCCTGATAAGGGGGGACTGAGGGGGGTTGGTTTGGAAGATTAATTGAAAAAGGATAAAAAATGGCACATCAAAAAAGCCTGAGTGTTTTTTATTCTCGCAAAGGAAACAACTACGTTGGAGGCAGTATTGTAAATCTGCCGATCGGAAACACAGAAGTAATTGCCAAGAAGATACAGGGACTGACAGGAAGCGACCTGTTCCAGATCCAGACTGTAAAACCGTATCCGGAAGATTATACGGAAACAACCCGTGTAGCGCAGGATGAGCTGAGCGGCAATGCCCGGCCTGAGCTCACGGAAACGCTTGCCGATATGAATTCGTATGAGGTGATTTATCTCGGCTATCCCAATTGGTGGGGAACCATGCCGATGGCGGTATTTACGTTTCTGGATTCGTACGATTTCTCCGGAAAGACCATCGTGCCCTATTGCACCCATGAGGGTAGTGGCCTGGGAAGAAGCGAGCATGATATCATAAAGCTTTGTCCGACGGCAAACATCTTGTCCGGTCTGGCGATAAAAGGCGGGACTGTTGGCAGGGCAGACAATGATTTGGCAAATTGGCTGAAAAAACTTGATTTGATATCGTAACAGCCCGTCCACTTTTGGCATACAGCAGACCTCAGAACCGTGGAGGTATTCGCCCCCACGGCGGGTACCGGGATGACCTGGTAAAAAGTTGGGCACTACCTTGAAATTCCACCATGACACGGAGGATTTTCGAGGTGCGGTGCCTTTTTTTATCACCTTGTGCTGACATAAGGCGGCGTGAGGGGAATGGTTAGTTGACTTTTTATGTGTTTGTTAATACTGTTGCGGCGGGCGCTAACGTGATCTTTTCTTTCTTCGACAAATCCTTCAACGAATGCAATGTGGCCGGTACGCCGGGTTCTGGGTTCGGCCCGAGTGGGGAAGGGTACTTCCGGTTGTCGGCCTTCGGCCATCGCGAGAATTTGATTGAGCGGTGGAGAGGATAAAGAAGAATTTGAAGTAGACTGGAACTGAAAGGGTGTCCATTGTGTCGCCCTTTCAGTTAATATAAATCTAAAGTTATCGGGTCTAATCGCATTGAAAAACACGATATTTGAAAACGATTGGTCATTTGTACCTATTGTCAATGGATCATCGTCAATTGATAAGGTGTTTTCTATAGATATACTGCATAAGGCATTTATTACTAAAATATCAAAGAAAGCTTCGCGTGGGATAGATGGCACTACTTTAAAACATTTCGATATAAATAAGGTTCGTCACAGTAAGTAGGGCGTGATTTTGTTCTTTAACAATTGAAAAGCATGAGTTCCATCAGGTAGTTATGGAAGCGCGACCAACCATTCTATCTGAGAGAGGAACCCATGCTTATCAAACA
>JBAQPK010000161.1:0-1918 GCA_049305715.1 Desulfuromonadaceae bacterium
GCGCAAGGTGGTGTCCGGATCAAGCAGGCGCGTCAAAGATCCGTTCAGGAAGCTCTGCCTGAGGCTTACCAATGGCCAAGCCCCGGATTCCTTCAAAGCCGGCGGCCAGTTGCGCTCGATATAGCCCGCCCCTACAGACTCGTTGAGCAGTGCCTGTGACTTCAACGCTGTGATCACACGCCCGCAGAGCGTCTCACTGCCGCTGGAATGACCTGCGCCAAGATCGATGGTTTTCAATCCATCCGGTTCCCGGTTGTCGGCAATGACCACAAAGCGATAGCCACCCCACACTTCATCCTTGGCGGCCTCTTCAGCATCGGCTACCTTCGACTGGAGTTCGGTACGATCAGTTCGGTTAAAGTCCACACCCAGCGTCCCCTCGCCAATCTCCTTGGCCACACGCTTCCAGGCAAGCCATAACTCGACTTTTTCCCGAAAATCACGGCCTGGTTTCTTCAGGCACCAGACGAGCGATCCGGGATAAAGCCGCGGCGATTTGCCCCGCTGTTTTGTCCATTCTGCAACATGTTGGCGCAGCGATCCGGTTCCCGTCCACTCTGATCCCGGTTCAACCACAACAAGGGCAAGTTTGGGCGTGTCCTGTACGGCAGCGCCATCCACAGGAAAAGGCAAAACCGGGATACTTGCCCCTCGATCAAATTCTTTCCGGATAAGCGTCTGCATGGCCGGTTTGATCTCTGTATCTTCATCGAGAGACGCCCGCCGATCGCTCACCACCTTTGTCATCGTAGGCTGATGACTGATCTTGAAACCATCGGAGCCGACACGCCGGATGAAATACGATTTGTCTTCCAGCGTAAAGGCAGCGGTATCCACCGAAGTCGTGTCCACATCAGGCTCGCCGAGAGCGAAACGAAGCTCCGGCAAGTGGGCCATCTTGTCCACCTGCCCACCTGAAGACTCAAAGAGGATTGCCGTCCCCACGCGACGATGGATGTTCCGCAAGGCGCCCTTCGTGTCTGCATCAAGCGCCCGCGAGTGCGATTGCGCACCGGAGATATCTGAATCAAGAGCTGCTACAAGACGCGATTCCCCGAGTTGCCCAAGCACCATGCTTCGGAATTCCGGTACCTCCAGCGGCGCCGACCCAAGAGTAATAAGAGGCTCGCGGCGAGCCTCGGTAAAGCCGGTGCGGTACGCCCAGGAAATCCACTGGGCAAGCATGGCGAGTGTGCCGCGCGTTTGTTGGTATTGCGAAAGGGCCTGCCATTTCCGCTGGAACACGGAAAGGGTAGCCGGATGGAAAGGGTAGCAGACTTCGAAACGCTCACGCAGGTATTCCCTGGCCTTGTTCTCCGTGGCGGCGCTATCCACAGCCGTCCATTCCGGCGGAAGTTGCGCGCGACGTTCAAAGCACCAGTCTGCATATTCCTTGCAAATGTTCCGGCGCACACGGTCGCTGCCGATGTCTTGGAAAAGACGACGACGAACCACTTCACTGATCTCAGTTTCATCATTGGCGATGAGGTCCTTGGCCACACGGCGGACGACCTTTGTGATCTTTTCCTGCCACTGCATGTCCCAGTCGGTCATTTCAACCTGGCTGCGGGGCAAGCTTATGATTGCCGCCCCCTGAATCGTGCCGGTGATAGCTACCGTCAGGTTCTGAATGAAGGCATAGAACTGATCGGCCATGCCACGATGCCGGTTCAGGTAGTTGAGCACTTCATCGAAAAGCAGGAGCACCGGTCCGCCTGCCGCCTGGAAAACGCGGCCACCCTGGCCTCGGGAACGAGATATACCGTTTCACTCATGTGCAAACTCCATCTTGACTTCTTCATGACGCTTCATAGATCACCGTGCCATATTTACGCGCCGGGTATGCTAAGCCCCCGATGACGTCCTTGGTTTCATCAAACCTTTCCGAAGTCATGGCGAAAATATCCATCGGGATGCC
>JBAQPK010000162.1:0-5428 GCA_049305715.1 Desulfuromonadaceae bacterium
TAACTATTCTGCAAGAGCGATCCGAGATGCTGGACGAAACAGGTCGTTTAGTGGTTAAAACCATTGATGCATCGTGTAATAACATGGATAAGCTCATTGAGGCGATTCTGCTGCTTTCCCGTGTTGGGAAAAGCGGTCTCGCTAATAAATATGTTGATCTGAGCGAGCTGGCCATTGAAGTCGGAAGTGATCTTCGCGCCCAGTTTCCTGAACAACAGGTTGAGTTTACCGTTCATCCGGGACTTGCCGCCAACGGTGATCGAAATCTGTTAAGGGTTATGATGGTGAACCTTCTTGGTAACGCATGGAAGTACACATCTCATGTGCCGGCGGCCAGGGTGACTTTCGGCATTGAAGAGCATGATGGGAAGGAAGTTTTCTATGTTCGCGACAACGGAGCAGGATTTTACATGCATGAGGCTGAAAAACTCTTCAAACCGTTCAGCCGCCTTGGCAATTCCGGTGATTACAAGGGCAGTGGCATAGGTCTTGCGACAGTCCAGCGGATTATCCATGCCCATGGCGGTGAAATCTGGGGGGTGGGAGAGCCCGGCAATGGCGCGACCTTCTATTTCACCCTTTGACATCTTTATCTTCGTAAAAAATATGTTCATTTCATTGCCCCGGTTTATCCGGGTTGTGGAACCCGTAAAAGCATGAATGCTTTCTTTCACCGCAGGGATATGGAAGGAATTTATTTCTTTTGTGCGCTATTGACAGGCGCAAAAAAACTGGTTCAATTGAACTACAGGTTTCACATTTCAGTAGAATGGGAGGACGTTAAAATGAAACGAATTGCACTGTTGGTTATAGCTCTATTCATGATGTCAGTAAGCGTTCCGGTATTTGCAGCCGATGAGATGACAAAAGAGCAGAAGGACGAATGTTTGCTTGAATCAAAAAATTGCATGAACCAAATTGACTCCATCCATGAGAAAATCGAGAAAATCCAGGGAGAAATCCAAAAAGGCAACAAAGTGTATTCTGCTGAAGAGCTCAAAAAGCTCAACGACAAATTAAAAGAAGCAAATGATATGCTTGACAACTTGATGAAACCATAATTCCGGGCTTTGGTTGAAATGATTAAAACCGGGAGTCTGTACAGTTATCGGGGAGAGGCAGTAGCTTCTCCCCGATTTTTATTCCATTCCCTTGACCTGCAGCCCTATCACTTCCCTTCCAGGAAACATTACACGAATCATTGAAAGACTATCTTTATTAGTGTTCAGGCTGGCCTTTTTGCGTTCCGGGTGGTTTCAGATAGATTGCCCCCGTCGCTTAAAATATGATATCAGAACTGACTGGAGGTACTATGTCACAGTCCCAACAAAATGAACCGAAGCACTCGGTACTCATCGTTGATGACGATGCCGAGTTTCTTGATGGCGCGCGCCGTGCCCTTCTTGCCCACGGCATCGGCAATGTTACGCCACTACGGGAAAGTGCCCAGGTTCTAAGCGCCCTGGCAACCGGTGCCCATACCGTGCTGCTGCTCGACTGGGTCATGCCGGATCCGTCGGGTGCCGACCTTCTCCCTGAAATCGTTCGGCTCTATCCGGGCACCCCGGTCATTATCATGACCGGGGTGCGGGACCTCGAAAACGTGGTGAGCTGCATCAAACAGGGGGCGTACGATTACATAACCAAGCCGCTCGATACGACACGGCTGGTTTCCATCGTCCAAAATGCCGTCAAAAGCAGCGAACTGGCCGTCCGGAATCGCAAACTTACGGGATACCTTCTGGGGGAGCCGCTTTCTGATTCCGATAAGTTCAGCGAGATTATCACCTGCAGCGATCGAATGATCTCCATCTTCAAGGTGGTTGAGACTCTGGCAAGCTCACGGCAGCCGGTATTGATCACCGGTGAAACCGGGGTGGGAAAGGAGCTGATCGCCCAGGCAATTCATAAATGCAGCGGCCTGAAAGGAAAAATGGTGACGGTTAATGCGGCGGGTTTGGACGATACCATGCTCGCAGATACCCTGTACGGGCATAAAAAAGGCGCCTATACAGGGGCGACCGAAAGTCGTGACGGCCTGATTGAACAGGCGAAAGGGGGCACCCTGTTTCTGGATGAGATAGGTGACCTCAGTAACGCTTCCCAGATAAAACTGTTGAGACTTCTGCAGCAGAATGAATACTACCGTCTTGGATCCGATCTGCTCCACAAGAGTGACGCCAGAATCATTGCCGCATCAAACGGAAACTTTCAATCGTTGTTGGCCTCGGGGGCGTTCAGGAGTGACCTGTACTATCGGATAAGCGTCCATTCGCTTCATATTCCGCCTTTACGGGAGCGGCCCGAGGACATAATCCCCCTTGTGGAGCATTTTGTAAAAAAGACCGCGGCATCGATGAAAAGGAAGCCTCCCGGATTGTCCAGTGAGCTCTGCCACGCATGCATGACCTACGATTTTCCCGGAAATGTGCGGGAATTGATCAACCTGGTTCATAACGCCGTTACCCGCAACCTCTCGGGAAATCTGGGTTTGAAGGACTTTCCGGGTCTTGTCCCTGGCACCGCCGCCCGCAGGGACATTGTTCGGAAAATAGGGTGCAACCAGTTTGCCCTGCATGGGATCTTTCACGATTTCCCGACTGTTGGGGAGGTTGAGGCGCTGCTGGTGGAGAAAGCAATTGCCCTGTCGTACGGCAACAGGAGCATCGCAGCCAGAATGCTGGGTCTCAGCCGGCCGACGCTGCAGAAAAGGCTGGAGTCGGCCGCTGAAAAACATTTAGATGAAGACGGTGATTAGCACGTCACACTGCTGAATCGGCCGTGGCCACCGGAATATGCACCGTCGCCACCGTTCCGGCGTTTTGTTCCGATTCAATGGTCAGGCGCCCCTTGTGTTCCGAGACGATAAAGTTAGATATATACAGCCCCAGTCCGCTTCCCCCCTTATCTATCCTGGTGGAGAAAAACGCTTCGAAAAGATGCTTCCTGACCTCCGGCCCGATTCCTTCTCCCTGATCCGTTACGATTATGCCCACCTCGGCGGTTTCGGCTGAATATTCCGTCCGTACCGTTACCGTCCCCCTATTGTCAGGCATGGCCTGCATGGCGTTCAGAAGCAGGTTTACCACCACCTGTTCCAGTTGATATTGATTGCCGGTGATAGTCGGGATATTGGGGGCGAGGGCAGGGGTAATGGTGATTTCTCCCTGGCGGCCATGGGCGCGGATGATCGTCAGTGCTTCCTCGACAACCCGGTTGATCGAAACTCCGGGGCGGAGTTCATTCCGTTCTCCCACATTGTAGGCTCGAAGGTCCTGTATCACCCGCTCGACCCGGTCGGCATTATTCAGGATCGAATCGGCCGCTCCCCTGATTTCTCCTTTTGCCACACCGAACGGCAATCCCCCCAGAGTAAAATCGCCCTCCTCCTTTGTTACCTGCTCCAGTATCGGCAGCGCATCCTTCCATGAACCGGCAAGATGCTGCGCGGCGAGCTTGATGGCGCCGTTCGGGGTGTTGATGTTGTGGGAGATGCTGGAGATCAGCAGCCCCAACGATGTCATGCGGTTGGTCTGTATCAGCTTGGCCATGAGCTTCCGCCGCTCCTCCTGCACCTCCCGCCGCATGGTCCGGCGTTCTGCGACCCCCTCCTCCAGCACCCGGTTGGCGATCGCCAGATCCTGGGTGCGCGCCTCGACCCGCGTTTCCAGAAGCTCATTGGCCTCTTTCAAGCGGCGGTTTAGATCCCGGATGCTCAAGTGCACCCCAACCCTGGCCAGCAGTTCCTCCTGCTGGAACGGCTTGGTGACGTAGTCCACCGCCCCCGCCTCCAGTCCCAGCACCTTGTGTCCTGTCCCGGCCAGGGCCGACATGAAGATCACCGGAATGTCGCGGGAACTCTTCTGGCGCTTCAGCAGCCGGCAGGTTTCGAAGCCGTCCATGCCGGGCATCATGATGTCCAGCAGGATCAGGTCGGGGCGGGCATAATCAGCCCTGCTGACGGCGCACTCGCCATCTTCGGCAACCAGGACGGTGTAATTGAATCCGGTCAGGCAATCGCGGACCAGCGCCAGGTTGTTGGCATCGTCGTCCACAACCAGAATTACCGGTTTGCGTCCGCCGGGATGCGCCGCATCCTGATCTTCAGGGTTCATAAATATGGTTCGGGCATGCATGTTGCTCTAGTAGCATGTTCCATGCCGTCATGTCCATCGTGCCGTGGCCGCCATCTCCCACGAAGGGATGAAATTGCAATGGGGAGCCGTACGATGCCCGATGAGACGGGAGGCCACTCCCCGGGGGTGTTACGGTCGGGCCAATGCCGCCAGCCGTTGTTACACCGCCAGGATGCCGGGCGGCGGCAGGCGTGAGAATTGAGGCTTGAAGAGGGGAAGTGCCCGTTTTTTTACACATGGCATAACCTGCTGCAATAAAACAGGAATTAAGGAATTATGCAATAAAGTGTAAAAATTTTTACACTTTATTAAAATGATTGATATCAGTCGGTTAGGCGCTTTTTGTCAAAATGTGTAAAAATTTTTACATATTTAATCTTTGGAGCGGCGTTCTTTTTAGAAGCGATCAGAATGTAAACAAATATGCCAGTCCCACGGAACTCGTTACAAGGAGGATTACGATGACACCGGAACTCGTTATGAAAGCATTGGTGAGCTTTTCTGAATTCCTGATGAAGTACCTTGTGGCGCTTGCCGCCGTCGGCGCTCTCACGATGGCGCTCATTGAGGCGTACAAGAAAGTGTTCAACAGTCTGACCTCGTTTCACTTCAATTTCATTCGAGGGTTCATCGACAGTGATCAGGAAGCGCAAAGGACTTCGCGGGAAATCAATGAAAAACTGCAACTGAGTCATGCCTTTTCAGACACGTTCCCGGAGCTTGTACATCTCATGAGCGGTATCGAGGTCGGCAAGGCGCGGCTCATAGATCAGTTAATGGCGTATCGACATAGCTTGTCCAATCTTCGGGAAGCGAAATCGGGAGTGTGTCGGGATGGACGCCATCGGCTATGGCACAACGTGCGGCATGTGATGACCTGGCCCAATGCATGGCCGTCTCCGCTAGTCTCGCCCGTACAGGATTGGCCTCAATATAACGGGCAACAGTCAAAAGGTGCGAAAAAGGGTGTCAATAATCAGCCTGTCCCCTTATAGTGCCTGTGAATAATAGCTATGTATTGGATGTTTTATGCGCGGATTCAATAGGTTAGTTTGGTTTGACCCCTGGCAGCTTCAATCTTCAAAATTCACTAAGACAGTAGTTTCTGTCCACCTTGGGAGTGCGCTATGCTAAACAAAAGACGTAATGCAAGATTTGACTGTAACAAGAAAGCTCGGCTGGATTGGAATGGTGCGTCATACCTGGGTAATGTCATAAATCTGTCCATTGCAGGTAATGGTGTGCATCTTTGTGTGCATTTTGATGGTTTGCTCCCAGGCGTTAGCTTGGAC
>JBAQPK010000163.1:0-6606 GCA_049305715.1 Desulfuromonadaceae bacterium
CTGCAAAAAGAGTGGGCAAACTGCTGATCAAATCGGGTCATCGTATGCCCCTTGATCGGCGTTTCGGCTTTGTGACAGGGGAGGCAGAATTCTGCATTCATCTTGGCCAGATGCAGGTCATGGTTGAATCGAACCCCCCCCCTGGGAGACGTAAAGATAAAATAACGGGCTTTTGTGGCAGGATCGGGGCGCAGTGCGTATTCGTCCCGGGCCTGGGAAGTGGAAGCAAAACAGATGGCTGCAAGAATAGGGACGAGGCCGTGCCGGTACCACATGTGAAGCTCCTCAGCAGAATTAAAAGTAAAATAGTGGTGATGTACCGCTCGACAAACGGATGTTGACCTCGCCGGTGAGGCCCTTTAATCCGGCAGCTTGAGGGGACAAAAATTCCGTGTCTAATATCATTAAAACCTGTATTAGTAAAGGTTGCTGACGAATAAGCTTGGTAATGTCACGCCTCAACAAGAACCGTTCATACAAAGGATGGGCCGCTATGCCGAATTCTCTGCCGTTTAATTCAACCGTCATCAGCGGCTTGTTCCTGCCGCTTCCGCCCGAACAGGAGCCGGACGATACCCCCGGATTCTGGACCGTTCTGCAGGGGTATACACTCCTGGTGCCCGCCGGATCGGAACAGGCACTGCTTCCCGAGGGACCTCTGCCGGCAGGCATTGTACCGAAAACGGAGCCGCTCAAGATCGGTCTCTGGCGGGGAAAGCCGCTGCGTGCTCTGCGGATTGCGCCGGATGCCATACTGCCGGCGGGGTATGAAGCGCTGCCGTTCCAGGGGCCGGATATCAGGCTGGATAACACTCTGGCGACCATCGCCGGCAGGGCCGCCCAGATCCTGCACTGGGAACGGCGCAGCCGCTTCTGTTCGCACTGTGGAGGACGCCTGGCCAGAATTGCGGACAGCTGGGGCAAACGGTGTCTGTCGTGCCGTGATGAGCATTTTCCCCATATTCACCCCTGCATCATTGTGCTGGTCAGGCGCGGCGCCGAACTGCTGCTGATCCGCAATGCCGCCTGGAATCCGGGGCGCTTCAGCCTGGTGGCCGGGTTTCTCGATTTCGGTGAATCCTTGGAGGAGTGTGTTCAACGGGAAGTGCGCGAAGAGGCGGGGATAGAGGTGACCAATATCCGCTATCTGGGGAGCCAGTGCTGGCCTTTTCCCAGCCAGCAGATGGTCGGTTTTCTGGCTGATTATGCCGGTGGGGAGGTCCGGCCGGACGGTGTGGAGGTTGTAGAGGCGGGTTGGTTTCATGAAGATGCCCTCCCGATGTCACCGGGTGGCAAACGGAGCATTTCTCGCTGGATTATAGATACTTACGGGAAAAGCGGAAGCGTGGAGTAAACCAGGATTAGAAACTTGAGTTTCCGGTTAAATCACAATCATTTTGTTTTTGACTTTCTGCGTGTTCTCTGCGGCTCCGCGTGAGGCCGGTTTCGTTGCAGATTCTACCCATAGATTCCTGCCAGCTTCCCCTGCAAATGCCCTCCCAAATTTATCTGCTTGACGTTCGGATGTGATATTACTATCATTTGATATATTATATCATTTGATAGAGGTAAAGTCCGTATGCAGCCATTGACAGAACGACAGCAGCAGGTACTGGACGTGATCGCCGACTCCCTTGCCAGGGCGGGCTGCCCGCCGACTCTGCGTGAAATATCCGCTCGTATCGGCACCAAGGGAACCGCCACGGCAATCGCCCATCTCGATGCGCTTGAGAGGAAAGGGCATATCAGCCGCCGGGGCGGTTCTCGGGGGATCATGCTGGCCAACCGGCCGCCATCATCCGTGCCGGTGCCGATTGTCGGTACGGTCAGGGCGGGAACCCCGGAACCTGCCGTTGAGGATCTTCAGGGGCAGTGCTGTGTCGATCCTTCCTGGCTCCGTGGGGAGGGGTGCTATTTTCTGCGGGTCAAGGGTGACAGCATGATTGAAGCCCACATCCTTGACGGAGATTTGGCGCTGATCCGTCCGCAGCCGACCGCCGAGAACGGCGAAATCGTCGTGGCGATCGTCGATGGTGAAGCAACCCTGAAGCTGTTCTACCGCGAGGCGGGGCGGATTCGTTTGCAGCCGGAGAACTCCGCGCTGCAGCCGATTATTATCAGGGACGGCGAGGCGGACGCCGTGGTTGCCGGAAAGCTGCTGCGGATTGTCAGGAACTGCGAATGAGCCACGGGAAGGGCGTACGCATAGCGGTGCTTTTTGAACCGGGCAAGAAAGCGCGGCCGGTCTGGTTCGAACTTAACCGTCGCCAGCACCGGATTACGGAGTCAACCTACCACTGGCAGGCTCGGGTCGGCGAGCGGCAGCTTCTCCATTATGCGGTGACAGACGGCGAGGCGCTCTACGAACTGGTCTTCGACCCTGCCGATCAATCATGGACGATTCAGTCCCAGCGCACCGAATAATCATGCCGGACCACCCCGTTATCATGACCTTCTCCGCAGCCAGCTCTCCGGGATCAGCATGGTTAGTTTGCTCACACCGCTTGCAAGTACATCCGGTTGGTATAGAATAAATACAGGTTAAATATCGACCATGGAGAGTGAGCGATGAACACACCAACCGTAGTAGAGGTCTTCTTCGACTATATCTGACCCTGGTGCTACCTCGGTACCGTGCGTACCGATCGCCTGCAGCAGGAATACGGAATCGAACTGCGCTGGAGCGTATTCCCCCTTCACCCCGAAACGCCGCTGGAGGGGATGGAACTTACCGAACTCTTTGCCGGCCGCGAGGCGGACATCGAGGCGATGCAGACGAGACTGGCCCATCTGGCTGCGGCTGAGGGAATTCCGCTGGTGCGACGGACGCGCACCTGCAACAGCCGGCTCGCCCAGGAGCTGGGGAAATGGGCAGAGTCGCGGGGTACGGGAAACCTGTACCGTCATGCCGTCTACCGGGCCTATTTCGTCGAAGGGAGCAACATCGCGCTTGTTGACGAGCTGCTGCGGATTGCCGGGACGGTCGGACTTCCGGTGGATGAAGCGCGGACAGTTCTAGAGGAGCGGAGCTTTGCCGCAGCAGTCGATGCCGACTGGCAGCGGGCCGGAGAGTTGCGGATAACCGCCGTACCGACTCACCTCTGCGACGGGAGGAGACTGGCAGGGTTCAGCTCCTACGATGATTTCGTGCGTCTGATCGGGAAAGGATAACATAACGGCATCGGTGTGATACTCGTTCCATGACGTATCACACGCGCCTCTGTGGAAGACTTTATGACCGCAAGAACCATCCTGCATTGTGACATGAATGCCTTTTTCGCCAGTGTTGAGCAGCAGGCCAATCCCGAACTCCGGGGCAAGCCGATAGCCGTGGTCGGCGGTGGTGGCCGGACGGTGATCACCACCTCCTCCTATGAGGCCAGGGCCAAGGGTGTCAGGACCGGCATGGCGATCTGGGAAGGGAAGCGGGTCTGCCCGGAGCTGATCATCGTGGTCGGCGATAACCGGAAGTACACCTATACCTCCGGCAAAATCAACGAAATATTCCGGGATTATACGCCGGAGGTGGAAGCCTTCTCCATCGATGAGTCCTGGCTGGACGTCACCCATTCCCTCGGGATTTTCGGCAGTGCCGAGACGATCGCCTACCTGATCAAAGCCCGCATCAGACACAGCTTTGGTATTACCTGCTCCATCGGTATCGCCCCCAACAAACTCCTGGCCAAACTGGCCAGCGACATGGAGAAGCCGGACGGGCTAACGGTTATCGCCCCGGAAGATGTTGCGCGAATCCTGGAGCGAATGCCGATCAAGCAACTCTGCGGCATCGGCAGGAAGATGGAACGGCATCTCAACATGATGTCGATCAATACCTGTGGTGAACTGGGCCGCTGCGATGAAGGGCGCTTGATGCGCAAGTTCGGCATCGTCGGCCGGAGGCTCAAGGAGATTGGGCAGGGGATTGATCATTCTCCGGTGCTTCAGTTCGGTGAGGAAGACGAGGTGAAGTCGGTCGGACATTCGAGAACCCTGGAGCGGGATATTGACGACCCGGCCGAGATCCGTCGCTTCCTTCTGCAGCTCTCGGAAATGGTCGGGAGCAGGGCGAGAAAATACAACGTCTCAGGAAAGACGGTCTATCTGTACGTTCGCTATGCCGACTTTTTTACGAGTTGGGGAAAACAGACGACGCTAAAGAACTATATCAATCAGAGTGATGATATCTACAAAGCGGCCCTGTCAATCCTCACGACTGTCGAACTGGAACAGCCGGTCAGGCTCCTGGGAATAACTCTGTCCAACCTTAAAAACCAGGCGGAGCAGCTGCCGCTCTTCGAGAACGAGAGAAAAAAGCTGTTTGCGACTCAGGCCATGGACAGGATAAATGACCGGTTCGGCAGTATGGCGGTGACTTTCGGGAGTCTGGTAAAGGACAAGGGTGGTGCGGGAAACCATGTGATTCCGCCAAGCTGGCGGCCTGATGGAATCAAGAGTGTTGATGTGAAATAACAGCCGGGTTTGGTGTGTGCCGGCTTCATTCGTGGTGCCAGTAAATCTGTTATATTCCGGCTGGTTAATTAGTCGTGCTGGATTGTGCTATAAAGGACTGCAATGGTCTTTTAGTTGGTAAATCAGTCGCTTATAACGTATACGCGGTCATTTTTTGTTGACGATTCATTCGAATGATGGCAGTATCACCGCCGGTTTAATATTGATGATATTCGAGATGCCTTTTACGCATTGATTGGTCCACATCACACGGAAGCAGGGGGAAACAGATGAGCAGGTTGCTAACTACGTTGAAAATTGTCACTCTATCGGCATTGCTGATGGGAATGACGGTGCTGGCCGCCGGAGCGGCTGATCCGAAGCCGGTGCTGAGCAATACCGATTGTGTCAAATGCCACTCGGCAGCACCGGCTGCAATTGCTGCCAATGGCGGCGCCCACAGAACAGAGATCGGCTGTCAGGATTGCCATGCCGGCCATCCGCCGACGGTTAAAAAAATCATCCCGGCCTGCAGCCAGTGCCACAGCGACAAACCGCACTACAAGCTTTCCGGCTGTCTGCGCTGCCACAATAATCCGCATACTCCGAAAATTATCAAGCTGGCCAATAACCTCACCGATGAGTGCGTTACATGCCATGCTCAGCAGATCGTTAAACTGAAGCAGGTCAAGAGCAAGCACTCCGCTTTGGCTTGCAGCTTCTGCCACAACACGCATGGCAAGGTTCCTCTCTGTACCCAGTGCCACAAGCCGCACAGCTCCGAAATGACCGCAGCTGATTGTAAGCGTTGCCACCAGGCCCATATGCCGACCGTTGTTACATATCCTTCCGATACCGCCAACAAGTTGTGTGCAGCTTGCCACAAAAAGGCCTTCGATCAGCACAGCCAGACCGATACCAAGCATAAAGGTGTCAACTGTGTTACCTGTCATAAAGACAAACACAAAACGATCCCGACCTGCCAGGGATGCCACGGCGCACCGCATCCGCCACGCATGCTGGCTCGCTTCTCCAAATGTGGAGAGTGCCACAACACCGCCCACGATCTGAATCGCTGGGAAACCGGGACGCTGAAACAGACCGGCGCTGGCAAGGTCGACGCGATAAAACCGCCTAAAAAAGCTCCCAAAAAGTAAGATGAACGTTTGAAAAGTTGTGCATAAGGCCGACGGAGCAATCCGCCGGCCTTATGTTATGGATGGTGGTAATATAGAGAAGTATATGCAGTGTTTGCATGGATAGTGCTCTTGCCGGATTTCCGTGACTACATTTTGCAATTTTTCATTTTAATTGATATAAGGAAAGACAGGCTGAGAAAGGGAGGATTACTAGATGAACGCAGCGATAGTACACAAGATAAACGTCAAGAGCAGTGTTCTGGACGCGTTGGCCAGGGAATTACCGGGCATCATCTCAGATGCGCTGGAATTGCCTGGTGGAAAACTGGCGATACTCAAACCGGAACAAGTTGCGCTGGAGTTTTCTCAAGCAAGCCCGAGGGATACCGGATCTGACATAAAAATAATGATATTTGCCCGGAACCTCATTCTACGTTCATCAAATGACAAGGAACTGGCAAAGGAAATACTTGAAAAAGTCGTTTCATTGGCCACTGGGCCCGGCGAGGAATACTCGATAGATGTCCGCTTGTATCTCATAGAGATTGGCGCTGCGGAACATTTATTGAGCAAGTAGATTGGTTGTGCAAAAATGGGGCTGTAGCTCAGCTGGGAGAGCGACGCGTTCGCAATGCGTAGGTCGAGAGTTCGATCCTCTTCAGCTCCACCAAATTAGTGAAACAAACAAAACCCGCCTCCAACCGGAAGCGGGTTTTGTTTTACTACTCCATCCGGCAATCCCCCATGGCCTGTTTAACAGCGGCAACCGAACGCGTGTATGTCATCGGAGCATAGGACGCGCTATAGCTCGTTTTGCGGCATCCTCATTTTTCAGCTGAGCGATGATATGCAATGGTAGGTAACACGGGTTTACACGATATGAAAGTTGGCGTGAATTATTTTTTGCAGATCCTCGATCTTGATCATGGCGTGACGGATTTGTTCACGCTCTGCCGTTGAAAGTTGATAAGGATTGAGGTAATACGAATCGCTCTGGATTCCTTTAATGGCCTTGATC
>JBAQPK010000164.1:0-11439 GCA_049305715.1 Desulfuromonadaceae bacterium
CCGGAACCATGGCGATGAAAACGGAAACCCTGCCGATCGCCATTTTCATGAAGCTCTCCTCCGCCGACATAGAAGGGACGGTCGTGCTGATTCTCATCATGACGGCCATCGGTATCGGCACCCTGTATCTGGCCCGGCTGATCGGCAGAAGGGGGCTGAATGCTTGAGATCAGGAACATGGCGACGAAGGCCGGCTCGTTTTTGCTCGACGATATTTCGCTCACCGTGGCCGAGGGGGGGTGCCATGTCATTGTCGGCGGCACCGGCAGCGGCAAGACGCTTCTGCTGGAGTCGGTCCTCGGCCTGAGAAAATTTTCCCGGGGAAGCGTCCTTCTCCACGGCAGCGACATCACCTCCCGGCCGCTCGGAAAACGGAATATCTCCTATGTTCCCCAGGATCTGGCGCTTTTTCCCCATCTGACCGTGCTGGAAAATATCCGCTACGGCGTGAGGATGAAAGGGCTCAAGGATCGGGAGCATGACGAACTGGTAGAGCAGCTGATCGAAACAGTCGGCATCAGGGGGCTGGTTCACCGGTCGATCGGCCACCTGAGTGGAGGAGAACAGCAGCGGGTGGCGCTGGTCAGGGCCATCGCCGCAGGCAATAAGCACCTCCTGCTTGATGAACCTTTTTCGTCCCTTCATCAGGGGCTGCGGAGGGAACTCTGGTTCGTGCTGAAGGAGCTGCAGAGCAGCTGCAACCTGACCGTGCTGATGGTCACTCACGATATGGAGGAGGCGTTTTTCCTCGGTGACGAGGTGACGGTGCTGATAAACGGTTCCATCAGGCAGACTGGCGCGGCGCGGAGTGTCTATGAAAAACCTGCCGATATCTCTGTTGCCAGGTTTTTCGGCATCAGGAATCTCTTCCCCGGCACGGTGCGGACACATTCCAGAAGTGCGCTGCAGGTCACCTGTGATTCATTGCAGACGGAGCTGACGGTTCCACTTGGGGCGTCATTCGGTCGGGGCAATGAGCCGGGCGCCCCGTGCGTGGTCGGTATTCGCCCGGAAAATGTCATGGTACTCAAGGCCGACCGGCCAAACTACACCCAGGACAACCTGTTAACCGGGACGTTGACGGACATCCTGCTCAAGGGAGCCTCCCATACCCTCCTCTTCAGGCCGGCGGGAACCGCAACGGTCGTGGAA
The DNA here is from genome assembly GCA_049305715.1 of Desulfuromonadaceae bacterium. Taxonomy (GTDB): domain Bacteria; phylum Desulfobacterota; class Desulfuromonadia; order Geobacterales; family Pseudopelobacteraceae; genus JACRCG01. Next base: position 1,153 of record JBAQPK010000164.1, read on the forward strand.
CTTGAGGTGCCCGACTACGCCCTGAGAAAACTGCAGCTGACCAAGGGGGACGGTATCTCGATATTCTTCAAGGGAGAGAGTCTTTTCCTGCTCTGACGCCATCGCACCTCCGAACCAGCTCTCTCCGCCGCTTTCGGCAATGAATCCAGCTGCAGCGCCCGCGATTATTTTGAAGAACGTACTGAAAAAACGCCGGCTGGTGGTATTCTTTGGGGTAGCGGCACGCAGAATCCGCCATACCGCCAGCGGGGGGCTTCTCCGTTTGCTGTCCCGACGACGTTATTCTTGATGTGAGTCAAAGCTCTTTTCAATAATCAGGTGTCTTATGGAGTTATAAAGGTAACGAGTGTCCCATGCTTCATAACCCACAGGAGGAGAGACCATGCAAGGATCAACATCAGGGAACGTAACCATCGGCGAGATTGTCGCCGCCGATTTCCGCACCGCCGCCGTCTTTGAAAGTCACGGCATCGATTTCTGCTGTGGCGGTACGGTTCCCCTCGCGACAATCTGCAGTAAAAACGGGCTCGATCTTGCCGCGATAACGGCAGAACTGGAAGCGGCGAAGAATAAACCGGCCGACCGGAGCCAGAACTATTCATCGTGGGCGCTGCCGTTTCTTGCCGACTATATCGTCGCTACCCACCATGCCTATCTCAAGGAGAATGACGAGCAGATCGCCGCCTATGCCCGAAAGATCGCCGAAGTCCATGGTGTCCACCATCCCGAGGTGATCCGGATCGCCGAAATCTTCACCAGGATTGCCACTGATATGGCCGCCCACCTGAAGGAAGAGGAGGAGGTGTTCTTTCCGGCTCTCAAACGGGTCGATGCGGCCAGAATATCCGGCAACACACCGGATGCCGGCGATCGGGAAACCATCCGGCTGACACTTCTCACGCTCCGTCGCGAGCACGAGGAGATCGGCGATGCCGTCCACACGATTCGCCATCTCTCAAAGGAGTACGCGATTCCGGACGATGTCTGCAACACCTTCACCGTTACGTACCGGAAACTCAAAGAGTTCGAGGATGATCTCCACAAACATGTCCATCTGGAGAACAACATCCTCTTCCCGAAGGCGTCGGAGCTTTGAGGAAGACGCGCTGAAAAAACAACTCCGGTTACGCCGGTCCCGGCGTCATGTAACAAAGACCGGAAACGGATTGCAGGAAGGAACTACATGCGCAAGGTTATTTCACCGTACCTCATTGGAACATGCCTGTTGTTGTCATTCGTGCTGCTGACGCCGCAACCGGGCGGCGCAACCGAGGAATTTGCCCGGCAGACCGGCCTGGCGTGCGTTGCCTGTCATCTTGATCCGGGGGGAGGCGGAGAATTGACCGCCGCCGGTAAAACGTTTGCGGAGATGCGTCACAGTACGGCAGGCAGTTCCAAAACGGGCATCTTCGCCAAAGGGTTTCGGCTTGCAACCGGCTATATCCACTTCCTGACCGCCATTTTCTGGTTCGGCACGATCCTCTACGTACACCTTATCCTTAAGCCGGCCTACGCGGCCAGCGGCCTTCCGCGCGGGGAGGTGAAAGTCGGCATTATTTCGATGATCGTCATGGGGGTAACCGGCGCCATATTGACCTGCTATCGGATCGACTCCTTCGATACGCTCCTGCACACCCGCTTTGGCATCCTCCTGCTCATCAAGGTTTCCCTCTATCTGGTCATGGTGCTTTCCGCCGCATTCGTCATCACCGTCATCGGTCCGCGCCTCAAGGCAAAAAGGAAAGAGGCGGCATCGCCCGACCTTTCCGGCGAACTGGCCCTTGAGACTCTGGCATCCTGCGACGGGAAAGAAGGGCGTCCGGCCTGGTTTGCTTTCGAGGGAAAGGTCTATGATGCGACGCAGAGCCCCATCTGGAAACAGGGAGTGCATATGGGAAGGCACACCGCCGGGGTCGATTTGACCGAGGCGCTGAAACTCGCGCCCCACGGCCGGGAGAAGGTGACTGACTTGACTCCGGTCGGGGAGCTCGTCGCTGCCGCGCCCCGCCTCGTTCCACTGCACGAACGGGTATTTTTCTTCATGGCCCACATGAACCTTACGATTGTCTTCATCATCGTGCTGATACTTTCCCTCTGGCGGTGGGGGTAACGTACTGCAGGCATCTTATTTTACAATATTGACCTGCGTCAAAGTTTCCGCATTCATTATGTGAGATATGTCTGTTAAAGAATTAATGATTTATTCCAGGTATTCACCACTTTTTCAAAACTGATAGTCAACCAACACATGAACGGAGAATATCACCATGAAAAACAAAAAAATCATCTCAACAAGCCTGTTAGGAATTTCCGCATTTGCAGCGATGTTTTTTGTTTCTCCTCACGCCGCTTCAGCGCATTGCGACACCCTTGACGGACCGGTTATCCAGGATGCAAGAAAGGCCATCGATGCGAAGGACATTACCCCTGTTCTCAAATGGGTAAAACAGAAGGATGAAAAAGCTGTCCGGTCCGCCTTCAAAAAGACGCTTGACGCCACCCCAAAGAATTCTGAAGCCGCCAAAAATACGTTCTTCACGACTCTTGTCAAAATCCATCGTGCGGGCGAAGGGGCTCCGTTTACCGGGCTGAAACCCGCCGGCACAGTCGAACCGGCCGTTGCCGAAGCGGACAAGGCCCTGGCGAGCGGTTCACCTGACGCACTCGTGAAGCTGGTCACCGACGATGTTGCTGCCGGGATCAGGAAACGGTACGAGCACGCAGCGGCTACGCACAGGCACAAGGATGAAAGTGTCGCCCAGGGGCGCGCGTTTGTTGAGGCCTATGTCGAGTACACCCATTATGTCGAACGGCTTCATCAGGATGCAACCGGTAACGTCGCACATGGCGAACACGCTGAACATGGCAAAGTAGAAAAACATAACATGCATAAAAAAGAGTCAGATCACCCAAAGCACTGACGTGTGCTGATAGCGCTGACTTTGGCTTGAAAACGCTGGAATTCTGCCTGACAGGGACAACTCCTTGTCAGGCAGTTTCATGATTTGCAGAGGAGAAATATGTACTATGGATAGAGTCCCGACGAAATCCGTCATCACCATACGCACTGTTGTGCAGTGGTGTTTTATGTTTTGGGTAATCGGTATCGGCATCCGTTTCGGCATGTTTGTCAGCTCGGCTGAAAGTGGCGCAGCCGCTCCCTTGGTTTCCCGCCCGCCCGGCGTGGAGGGTTTCCTGCCAATCGGAGCCCTGACCAGTTTAAAATACTGGCTGGTTTCCGGAACAATCCATCCGGTTCATCCCGCAGCATTGGTTATTTTTCTGACGATTCTGCTCATGAGCCTGCTTGCCAAAAAATCCTTCTGCTCCTGGCTGTGCCCGGTCGGCACCCTCTCTGAAGTGGCGCACAAGCTTGGTCGGCAGGTGTTTGGGCGCAATTTCCGCATCTGGCTCTGGCTGGACCTGTTATTGCGGGGCATCAAGTATCTGCTGCTTCTGCTGTTCGTAACGGCTATCCTGCTGAGGATGTCCGCCGAATCGCTCGTTACGTTCCTGGATGCTCCCTATTGGGCTGTCAGCGATGTAAAGATGCTCCATTTCTTTACCAAAATGTCCGGAACCACGATTGCCGTTCTGGCGGCATTGACCTTTTTGTCCTTCTTTTACAGGATGTTCTGGTGCCGTTATCTCTGTCCATATGGCGCATTGCTTGGGCTGGCAAGCCTCTTCAGCCCCTTCAAAATCCGCCGGGACGCGGCCGGCTGCACCGGCTGCCAACGCTGCTCCGCCATCTGCCCCTCCGGTCTTGTGGTGCATTCCTGCACAGCGGTTTCGTCGCCGGAGTGCACAGGGTGTCTCACGTGTGTGGCGAACTGTCCGGAGCAGGACGTTCTCGCCATGCGTCCTGCTTTCTGGCAGCGGCCGCTGCCCGTGTGGGTTTTCCCTGCAGCCGTTGTGTCCATTTTTATGGCGGGGATCGGTGCCGGAATGGTCAGTGGACATTGGCACAGCTCGTTGAGTTATGCGGATTATCAGCGTCTCATCCCCATTGTGCGGAATCTGGGTCATTGAGTAGAAGCTGGAGGATAAACAGAATTACATCGTTCACAGGGAGATTTTTATGATTATTCTCGCATTACTTTTAAAGCCGATCGCCTGGTATGTTGCCTTCAAATCGGGTGTTATCGAAAATATTAACGCAATGCTGCTGTGGGCCGCAGGGATTGCTGTTGCCCTTACGCTTGCTGATAAAGTGAGTGTCGCCGGTAATCTGCCTGCCTCGGCACACCTGTTGACCCTGGTTCTGTATGGACTGATGTCATTCACGCTGCTCCCCCTCGCCTGGAAGGTGAAGAAATCCACGTTCTCCATGGTTCTCAACCTGGTCGGCATGATCGGTGCCTTTGCCGGGGTAAATTTTACCATGGATTTCCTCAGGGGATTTCTACCGTTCATAAATTGAAAGCTATCCAACAACATATTCGAAACGGGCTATAGCCCGAAGAAGGTTGCCTTATGCGTCTTGTTGCCGTCGGTATATTGTTTATTAACCTTGTCTTGCTGTTCATGCTCCCGGTGCCGGTGCTGGCCATACCTGCCATTACCTGTCACTGTTTTACCGACCGTTCATTCGACCCTGTCCGACCTGCCGCTGCCGACCCCTATTTTCTGGCGACGACGCAAAACTCCTTCTTTGCCCTCGTGTTTAATGTAGACAAGAAAACAGTCGTGATGAAAAAACAGCAGGGGACCTCTTCCGACGACCTCTGGATTGCCTACTGGGCCGCTTCCGGATCGGGAACGCCGCCGGAAACCCTGCTCCAGGCCAGGCTGAAAAGCGGGGGGTGGAAGGACGTCCTGGCACCGCTGCGACTCTCTCCGAAAACGGCAGGAGCCCGGTTCTCAAAAGCGCTGCATGATAAAGCTCCGCCTTCCCGTCTGGCTGAAACGGTTGTTGATGAGCTGTTTCTCCGCTACCGGCTGCTGGATGACGGAGAGTTGGCGGCAGTGCGGCAGACGGGGGCCTCCAGCCAGGAATTGATTATTGCCACCGTTATCGCCGCCAAGACGAAGCAACCGGCCAGGGGAATCTGTCTTGAGGTGAAAAACCGGTCCAAAACGTGGGGGGCTCTTCTCCGTGGGGCGCAGATCGATACGCACAATATGCAGCAGGAGCTTGCCGCTATCCTGAAACTGCAACCCAAATAGTTCGCCATGAATTAATCCGCTCCCCGTCAACATGTCTCTTGACGGGCAGACGCCAAAAAAGCTACCCTGATCGGCAGATGATGTCATCCCGACTTTCGATAATCGCTTCCCTGCTGTTGCTGGTGTCGCTGTTCAGTTTCAGCGGCGCGGCCCAGGCGTGCCTGCAGTTCGTTGATCCGGCCGCAGTGGGGGACAGCTGCTGCCCGCCGGGGGACGACCGGACCTCAGACGAGCCGGCTACTCCCTGTTCATCTCCGGAATGCCAGTGTCTGGGATGTTCCGGAGCCCTGATTCAGGCCCGTATATACATCCTGGGAACCTCGGCTGTGAGTATCTCCAGAATGCCTTTCGACACAGAAATCCTCCCTTCGGGGTTCCCTTCACGTATAGACTATCCGCCTGAATTCGCCTGACCGCTCCCTGAATTAAAATCTGTTGTCACTCTTATACGTTATACTCGCTGCTCTCCGGAGGTGCGCTTGCCGGCGTCCGCCGTTTGAAGCAGTTATCTTGAAAGGATAATCTTATGAAAAAACAGTATATTCTTGCTGCCGTTGCGTGTGTCGTCGGCCTCGTCGTGGCATTTGTCATCAACAGCGGCAGCGCCAAAGCCTTCAGTGTCAACGACGTGGCCTCCGATCCGGCCGCCTTCAGCGGCACCATTACCATTACCGGCATTATGGGGGGTGTCGCCCCGTTCGATCAGAAAGTATTCGGCATCATGGATGTCAAGGAACTGCAGTGCAAGAGCCAGAACTGCAACAAGGTGCTCATCCCGATCAAATACGAGGGGCAGATGCCGGCTCCCGGCGACGAGGTGAAGGCGACCGGCAGCTTCGTCAAGATGACCGAAGGGTATCTCTTCGCGGCCCAAAGCGTCAAGGTGCTGCGCAACCACAAGATCGGGGGCTAGATGACGCTGACAAAACTGGTGGTCAGAAACATCACCCGCCGCCGGGGGCGCTTCGTGTTCACGCTCCTCGGCATCACCATCGGCATCGCCTCGTTCGTGACCTTCCTCTCCATGGGGGGGAACCTCAAGAAGGAGATCTACCGGGAAACCGCCGCACTGGGAGCCCATCTTCTGGTCGTCCCCAAGGGGTCGTGCGGCTTCGAACAGCTGTCGATCCTGACCGGTGACCAGATGCCGACCAACATCACCACCGGGGAGGTGGCGAAGATCTCCGCAATCAAGGGGTTGACGGCCGTTCCGTTCCTGGCGCAGAAGAGCGCCGTCAACAACAGGCCGGTGGCGATCAACGGCATCCAGCCCGCCGAAACGATGAAATTTAAGGGGTGGCAACTTGACAAGGGGACGTATTTCACGACGCCGGATGAAGCGGGGGCAGTGGTCGGTTCCGCCGCGGCGCAGCAGTTCGGGCTCAAGCCGGGCTCGACAGTCACGGTGCGCGGTGAACAGCTGCCGGTCAAGGGGATCCTCAAGGAAACCGGCGGCCGGGACGATTTTACCCTGTTCCTGGCGACGCCGGTAGCCCAGAGGCTGTTCAAGTCGACAGGACTGGTTTCGTACGTGTCCGTCAAGGTGGATGACCTTGCCCGGAGCGACAGCTATATCGAGAAGATCAAGGAGACGGTCGGACTGGGGGTGGTATCGGACAAGCAGATGCTCAAGTCGGTGCTGGGGATCGTCGGTTCGGTGAACATCACGCTCCAGATGATCGCCGCGGTGTCGGTGCTGGCAGCGGCCTTCGGCATCATCAACACCATGATGACGGCAACCTATGAGCGGAAGCGGGAGATTGGCATTCTCCAGGCCCTGGGCGCCACGCAGCGCACCATTTTCTTTCTGTTCATGCTCGAATCGTCCTTTTACGGCATCATCGGCGGGGCCGCCGGGGTGGTTGCCGGCCTGCTGACTTCGACGCTTGCCGCGCCGTATATCAGCGAAAATGCCTTTACTGCGCTGGTAAAGGGGTCGGGAAACAACAGTACGATCGATCCTGCAATGATCTTCGGTTCAATCCTGTTTTCGGCTCTGGTTGCCGTCGCGGCGGGGCTATATCCCGCCTGGCGGGCGGCGCGACTGGCGCCGGTGGAGGCGATCAGCTATGAATGACACCATCATCAGAATCGATAATGCTACCAAGGTCTATAACGGCGGCGCCGTCTCCACGGCCGCCCTGCGGGGCGTCACTCTGGAAATCCCCCGGGGATCCTTCACCTGCATCGTCGGCCCTTCCGGACACGGCAAGAGCACGCTGATGCATCTTATCGGCGGACTGGACCGTCCGACGGACGGTACTGTTCATCTTGACGGCGTCGAGATCGGCACCCTCGATAACAGCGCCCTGGCAAAGCTGCGGGGGCGCAAGGTCGGCTTCGTCTTCCAGTTTTTCAATCTGCTGCAGGGGCTCTCGGCCCGGGAAAATGTGGAGACTGCCATGATGCTGGCCGGTATTCCGGAACAGGGGCAGGCGCTCCGGGCACAGGAGCTCCTTGAACTGGTGGGGCTGGGGGACAAGGCGGATTCAAGGCCGAACCAGCTGTCGGGCGGACAGCAGCAGCGGGTGGCCATTGCCCGTGCGCTGGCCAATAACCCCGAGATCCTGCTCATGGATGAGCCGACCGGCAACCTGGATTCGGCGGCGGAGGCCGAAGTGCTCGATATCCTGTTTGCGCTGCATCGGCAGGGAAAGACGGTCGTGGTGGTGACGCACAACAACGAGATCGCCGCCAGGGCGGAACGGATCATCAGGGTCAAGGACGGACAGATTCTGATGTAACCGGATGTGCTTTAAATTGCTGCACTTGACGACAAAGGGGATAACGCGCTGCGTTATCCCCTTTGTCGTTCAATACACCCGGATCGGGCAAGCCAGTGGACCGAGTACTGAGCTTCGGATGCAACAGTGCCTATTTGCTTGACCGCCGGTGCAAGAATGGATATAAAATACATAATTCAAATATCGAAATATCAGGAAAATAGAATGAATAAAATAGTTCTTTTTTTGTTGATGACGGTCATTGCTGCCCGGCCGCTCCATGCTGCTGCCTTGCTGACTCTTGATGAAGCGCTGGCAGCGGCCCGGGAGAACCACCCCCAGGTTGCCGAAGCCAGGGAGAACCTGAACGGCGCAGAGGCCCGGACCGGGCTTGCGCTTGCCGGTTATTACCCGCAGCTTTCCATAGCCGCCGACTGGAACAGGGGACGCACCTTTATTGCCGCCCAGGAGAGCATCAGGACGACCGAAATGAGCAGTGCTGCCTTGTATCTGAAACAGACACTTTACGACTTTGGCCGAACCGCAGGGGCGGCGAGCGCTGCACGCAGCAGTCGTGACGCAGCGGATCTGGCGCTGGTCGTGACGAAGCAGGACCTGGACCTGCGGGTGAAAAACGCATTTTACCTGCTGCTGGCCGCCGAGAGACAGGTAGTCGCCGTTGCGGGAACGGTCAAGGCCCGTACGGAGGTGTTCCGGCAGGCGCAGGAGTTTTACAACCGGGGAATCCGGGCAAAAGTTGACGCAGCAAAGGCAGAGGCAAACCTCTTTGCGGCTAAAACCGCTCTGATCCGCGCGGAAAACAACCGGGAAATCGCGCGGCTTGAGCTCGCCGGCGCCATGGGTACGGCATCCCTGGGCGATCGTACTCCGGCAGAACCGTCCCTGGTCAAGCTTCCCATACCGGAACGGAGCAAGGCGCTGCAGGATGCGCTGCGAAGCCGTGCCGAGCTGCAGCAGATGGCCGCCCTGGAGTCTGCTGCGTCCGCCGCTCTCTCCTCTGCAAAAAGCAGTTACCTGCCAATCCTGTCCGGCACCGCGAACGTCGGCTATGCCGACCGGGACGTGCCCCCTACCGGCAATATCTGGGGCGTGGGGCTCAATCTGTCCGTGCCGCTCTTCTCCGGGTTTTCGTCTGGCGAGCAGGTGCGGGAAGCCACAGCCGCCGTCAACGCCATCGAGGCCCGGTTGGCCAATCTGAGGCTGCAGATCGGCAAGGAGGTCGAATCAGCCTGGCTTGGCGTTTCCGAAGCAGCAGCCCGCATGGGTTCGACCGAAAAGGAAGTCGCCGCTGCCGGTGAAACCACCGCTTTGGCGGAAGGGCGGTATCAGGAGGGGGTCGGCAGCATCATCGAAGTGAGCGATGCCCAAGCCGGTGCCCTTGACGCGGAGACGGCCAATATTCAGGCCCGCTATGATTATCACACTGCGCTGGCCCGCCTTGATCGGGCTGTCGGTACAAGATCAGAAGCCAAGGAGTGACGAGTGAGTCTGCTGAAAACAGTGACAAAAAAGAAGATGTATCTGCTCTGGCCCGTGATTATTCTGGCAGGCGCGGTTGCACTCAAGACGACAATTTTCGCTTCGCCGAAGGTGCCGCTTGTCGCGCTTCAGCAGCGTGATCTGACGGCCCGGGTCTACGGTAACGGTACCGTCGAGGCCAGGGTGGTGGTCGGTGTCTCCAGCAAGATTACGGGCAGGATAGTGGCGCTGTACGCCGATCAGGGTGACCAGGTGAAGCGGGGACAGCTCCTCGCCCGGCTTGAAAACGACGACGTCCTCCAGCAGGAACGGCAGTCCGAAGCCGGAGTGAACAGGTCGGCAGCCAGCCTGAATGTGGAACAGGCCAACCTGCGGAAGGCCGCAGCAAATTTGGCGCTGGCAGAAAAGAATGCCCGGCGCTTCACGGAGCTGGCGGACAAGAATCTGGTCGCCCGGCTGGAGGCCGAACAGTATGAAACCGCCCGTCAGGTGGCCGGAGAAGAGGTCGCCCGCAGCCGGGCAGCCATTGAAGCGGTTAGGATGGAGCAGCAGGCCGGCCGCGCCGGACTCGGGTTTGCCCGGAGCAAAGTGGCCGATACGCTCATTTATGCACCTCTGGACGGGATCGTCATTACCCGGGATCTGGAACAGGGGGCAACGGTGTCGCCAGGGGTGGCAATCTTCATCATGGCCGATCCACGGACGGTGTGGGTCAAGGCCAATGTGGACGAATCTCAGCTGCGCGGGATTTCCGTGGGTAAAAAGGGCCTGATTTCGTTACGGTCGGCTCCCGGCGAGCAACTGCCCGGACAGGTCGCCCGCATCGGTCGGCAGAGCGATCGGGTGACCGAAGAGCTGGAGGTGGACGTGGCTTTCAGTGACCCGGTGAAAAACC
>JBAQPK010000165.1:0-13570 GCA_049305715.1 Desulfuromonadaceae bacterium
ATCCACCATATGGTATCTGCAATCTTTTCAACAATTGCCACGTAAGTGAAAGTATCTTTTCATTTGCAATGGAAGAGACTGAAAACTGATTATATTCAAAATTTATAGTTCTTTTGAATCGTTTGAATCCAAATTGCTTAATAAATTTTTTATGTTTTTCGGCAAGGGTTTCCCAGAACGGCGCTGCTCCGTACAAATCCTTTCTGACCTGCTCCGACAAACAAACTTTCATGTCATCAATTTGTTTTATGATTTTAATATCCAAGGTATCGATGTTTATTCTCCTGTACTGACGAAATCGAAATTTACAGCCATAAACCGGTTAAACGTTCGCTTGATGATAATATTTTTGAGCCCAAAAACAATTCCATTTCAGCATCAGTGATGTGGAAGAAAATAGTGGTATGAATTCAGCTCATATTTTTGCCATAGCTCTCGTGTGGATATTTCCTGCCAGGCCAGGTAATTCTTCCAATCTGGCAAATGGAAAACTATCGATCCATGAATCAGTTGAAAGGTTAATGATGGCCATCCTCTCCATGGACTTAGCTAATTCGGCATATTCTTGATACTGTTTGAAAATATTGACAATAGCTTCGTGCTCACAAATAATTTCACTCCATGTATTTGCATCAGTGGCATTATTGCGGATATCCTGATCAGGGCTGTAAAAATTGGTTATGGTTTTTTTATAATCTCTGAGCGTAGTGTTGTCACACCCAAGAAGATATATCTGTTCATACCCCATATAGATCATAAGAGGCAGTAATAGCAGCGGACCGGTACGGGGAGCGGGAATTGGCTGCATAAGATTGGCGTGCTTCACTCCTAGATGCGGTCTAAGATAGACATAATGTACATCCCGATTAGGGAAAAGATCAAAGTTTTTGACAATATCTAACGTTCTGTGCCCAAGCACAATTTTTGTATATGGAGGGAGTGCCCTGTCTGCCTGTCGGAGCCATTCAACATAGTTTTCCAAGATTAGGGGTTCATGATAAGGGGCAAAGCCGTGAAAAAGCGGATTGATTACCTGGATTTCACTATGGAGATAAAAATTGCTGATACTAAAGCAGTCCTCCCCGGCAAGAAGCCTGAGGTTTTCCTGATTGATGCTCGGACCGGTGGCAAGAAGAAACGCCCGTTTCCCCTTCCCTATTCCTTTTAGCTGTAGATTTCTTTTAAGAATTTCTTTATGGGGATAGGCCATGAATATTATCTCCGAAGCCAGGCTCAGGAGGGGCTTATAGATAACCGGCGGCAACCATTCCTTTACAAGTTCAAGATTCATCCCTTAGCCTCGATAATACGGTCATGTAGCAGACGTTCTATAATTTGCCAGTCTGATGGCTCATCGATTTCCACGGCAGTATCATCTGCCATTTCATAGACACCGATCTTCCCGCCAAGCCGGCATCCCGTGGTCAACAGGATGTCACGCCGTGTAAAATAAAACGCGCCATTTTCCATTACAGAACCTTCGAAATCCTGACGTCGTGGTCTGTGTTGAGGGTCATAGTTCAGGGGAATACCTTCCCTGGTCCAAAAAAAGTGCTTAACACGTACGCCTGTGAGTAATGAATCAAGATCATCCCGCTGGAACTGTTCCCACGCGTTTAAAAAGTCTTCAGGCAGAACAAGGGGTGATGTTGCCTGAATAGTAACAAGTGTCTCGAATTCCATATTTTCAGCAAGATGCAGCATCACCGATTCTGTACTGGCGGTGTCGGTAGCAAGTTCGGCAGGACGCGTTATAACCTCCACCGGCAAACCGAGAGAGGTAACCACCCTGGCAATCTCTTCAGAATCGGTTGAGACGACAATGCGGCTGAATATTCCCGCCTTGTGGGCTGCTTCAAGCGCCCAGGCGCAGAGCGGCTTGCCGGCAAGCAGCTTGATGTTTTTTCCGGGGATACTCTTCGATCCGCCACGCAGGGGTACCAGTGCGATCACAGCCCACCTCCGAATTTTTCGAGCAACTGCAGGGCACGATAAATGCCAGCGCCGTGATGCAGATGAGCGCTCCAAACTTCCGGAACCCAGCTGAAATCGGCATCGCCCAGTGCCTCAATGAACGAAGGAAATTCAATATCGCCATCGCCGATCTGCAACCCTTCGCCATTGATGCCTGCCGCATCCGAGATATGTAAATGCCGTGCGATATGGCGCACCTGACGGGTATAAACATTTAAATCCAGACCATATTGCGAGCAATACAGGTAAGCGTGGCACATGTCGAAGGTCATGCCGAGACCGCAGGCCGTGCAAAAGGCGATCATGTCCTCAGCGGTCATGAAGCCGTGCTGGTGCCATTCCCCACCGAGATACCAGGGCCGGGGCGGCAGGTTTTCGGGCAGGATTTCAATTTCATCGGGAGAAAACTCGAGCCGGCGAAAGTTCATGACTGCGCGCTCAGTGAGTTCGGCAGTATCGACATGATCCTGCGGGTCAAGGAACATACCCCCAAGATGGACAACAAGACGCGGCTTTCGTTTCGGAAACTTCCGCCCGATAGCGATAGTCTTGTCTATCGATCGCTGAATGACTGACAATGATCGATCCACCTTGCCGGGATCGGAGGAGCAGATGTCCACCAGTTCCCGGTTGAATATTTCAGGAGCATGGATGATCAATTCCGAAACATCGGACCTGCCGTTGAAGGGGATGTCCAGATCGGACTGTGAACAATGGAATTCAATTACCGGAGTCTTGAGTACCGCATACTCTTCAAAATCGTGGAATCTGCATTTAACTCCCCAACGTCTCTGAAAGGAGAACGGCTTCCAATCTACTATGCACAGTTCCTTCTCGAAGTCGGCCTTGGCTATATAGTGATTCTGCTCCACATCCTTTAGCAGAACCAGCTTGTAGTACTCATCTATCTCATGGGGAAATATTCCTTTTCCTGGAGAGCGAAACATAACATCCTCGGGCAGCAGAATATGCCCCTTTTTAAGCGGCTTTACCGCGACAGCGGATTTGGCAAAAAGCTCGCGATTCTGAATCTCGGCCTGATTGACGGTTTTGCCGTCACCCAGAGACTTTTCGAGCAGGCGGATCTCCGAGACCATCCTCGACCATTCATCCGGCAACATAGAAGCCTTGTGGTCTGGTCCCTTGTCGTTGCGATCAAAGGTGATGTGTTTCTCAATGATTCTGCATCCAAGGGCGACGGCGGCAACAGGGATAAAAGTGCCCCGCTCATGCCCGGAATAGCCAACTACGTCCGCCATCGTCCGCAATGTGTTAATGAAGCCAAGATTAATCGATTCGTACGGTGCGGGATAGTTTGACTGAGTATGGAGCAGCGCGAAGGTAAGCCCTTCCTTCTGATAGATTGCGGCACAGCGGGAGATGTCCTCGGCAGGCCACATCCCGGTGGAAATAAGCAGCGGCAGCCCAAGTTTGGCGGAGGCCCGGACCAGTCCCAGGTTGGTCATATCCGCGGAGGCAATCTTCACCGCAGCCAGATCGAGCGTGGCGATGAAAGCAAGCGACACCTCATCAAAAGGTGTCACGACGAGGTCAAGGCCGCGGTCATGGCAATGGGCTGCAATTGTCCGGTAGTCGTCTTCGGATAGTTCGCATTCGCGCAGCAACGGCATCAGATACTCGAAGTTCCATTCGGAGTTGTTAGCGTCCTGCAACACTCCCGGCGCATAGATATCCGGAAGACTGCGCTTCTGAAACTTGACCGCATCGACACCTGCATCGGCAGCGGCGTCTATCAGTGCCAGAGCCCGTTCCACGCTGCCATTATGGTTGATGCCGATCTCGCAGACGATATAGACCGGTGCGGTTAGCGGCTCAGCAAAGACGCGCTGAAGCTTCTCGCTTGACCGGATTGCGGGAGAATGATCATTCATGGTTTCTCCAATAGGCCAGCGTATCTCTGCCTACTCATACGAGTACACCGCCGGGTATGAGTGAGCATATGATGGTGTCCGTCCTGCCGATGGCGGCGAGCGACTTCTCGTAGGCGGCTGACAACTCTGGCGTATCAAGGAAGTGCCAGTGCGCATGACCGCCCGGTCGCCCCTGCGAAAGCCAGTAAAGATGGTTAGCAGGCGTATATCGCTGCACATATTTGAGATACTCGACCGTGCAGCCGGCTTTGCTTACCAGAAGCGGCATGGTGCTGCCATTGAACAGAAAAAGGTGACACCCCCAGTAGGTGAACTCGCTGAAAGGCTTGCATTGGAACAGTGTCAGCAGAGCGTCGTCGGCGCTGGGCACTTCCACAATGATCCGGCCTCCAGGCTTTAGCAGGCCGGCAAGCTCCTTCAGAAGAGCCGCAGGGTCGGCGAAGTGCTCAACAACATGAAAGAGCGTTATCAGATCGAAACGTTCGTCGAAATCGCCCACCGAGGCACGCACATCCAGCCCTTCGGCGGCGAAATGCGGTACCAGGCGCTGCTCAATTTCGACACCGCATACCCGCGCCGCGACAGTACGAGCATGCATAAGAAACCCGCCGGCGCCACAGCCAAAATCGAGGACACTCTTGTTTTCGATACATCTACGAAATTGGTCGAACCGCCTTTCATCATCCTGGGCGGATTGGCGCAACCAGGAAGGCACATCAATCGCGGTTGCGTGCATGCCTGATTGCTCATAATAATTTTCATACACATGATCGAAAGATGAAAGGAACACTAGTCCGCAACCCCGACACTCAAGAACCTCTAAAGCCTCATTGTCTCGAACACGTCCGGGGCGTCTAAAATGGTCGTTCATACCACAGAGATAGCAAACCATCACCGGTACCCTCTGAATGTAGTGTCCTTATCCATGTAGAGATGACGGGAACTTTCAATCATTAGCTCGCATTTTTTAGCATAGAAATTTTTTATGAGTGCAGTGTTTGCTTCCATGAGAGCTCCATGGAATTCATCATCGGTCAAGTTCGTGAAATTGACCGATACTAGATCCGAGTTGAGGTGTTTTACCTCGTAGAATTCTTCAACATCCTTGAGCAGGCCGTGCTTCAAAGCATGGTCGTAGAGAGGCGATCCTGGATATGGTGTGACCGGTCGGATAGTCCGCATCTGGGCACCATCGTCATACTTGACCAGAAAGTCGACAGCCTGCTGCAATGATTCTCTGGTATCTCCTATATTGCCGAAGATCATGTTAAAACCAGGGCTTATGCCAGATTCCAGGGTCGCAGTGATTCCGCGTTCAATGATCTTTCGAGTGAGAGCCTTGTTCATATTCTTTAGCACCCGGTCGTCTACCGACTCGATACCATAATTTATGAAGACGCAACCTGCCTGTTTCATGAGACGCAGTACTTCAGGTGTTGCAAAATTGAGGCGGCCATTGCAGCTCCAGCGGAACTTGACTTTAGAACGTATGAAGGCCTCACAGAGTTCAATCGTCCGCTCCTTGGACGACATAAGGAGTTCATCAAAGAAATATATGTAGGAGATGCCATAATCACGCTGTAAGAGGGCAACCTCGTCCAAAATTGCCTCGGGCGACCGGGCACGGAAACCATCTTCAAGGCGATAGCAGAAATTGCACTTGAACTTACAACCACGCCCGGACAGAACAGGAAAAACGAAGTCCGTGTCAGTAGCATGAACGAACCGGATCAACCGGTAGTGATCCATGGGAAAGAGGTCGTAAGCGGGGTACGGTAGGGCGTCAATATCTTGCACCGGTACACGCCTGGGATTTATGGTAATTGAATCGCCTTCGCGATAGGCAATCCCGGAAACTGTGCGCAAGTCGTGGTTCTGTTTTATTGCTGCAGCAAGATCAATGATCGTCTCCTCGGCTTCTCCGATGCAGGCAACATCCGCACCTGTGCGCCGAAGAAAATACTCCGGTTCCGGCGACGGGCCGTGCCCACCAATTACGAAGAATGGACGATGTTTTGATGCGTTGACGGCATCAGCAATGGCAAGTAATTTTCGATACTGATAGTAACCACCGATCGTACCAATTCCGACCATGTCAAACTGATGGTCATCGAGAAAAGCAGTCAGATGCGACTCGGGGTAATGATGAATGTCCTGGTTATAGATAGTTACATCGTGGTCATTTGCCCGAAGTACCGCAGCGAGGTATCCGAGGCCATGCGGGAACCAATGAGTGTAGGAGGCATTGTCATAGACAACTAACAAAATATGCATTTGAACCTCTGTGTTTTATGTGTATGACACATTGATTTTGCATCGTTGATGTAAAAACAAAAAAACATCACGGCCTCTCACTTAACGAAGTTTTAAAAGGAAACAGCAACAAGGTTTGCAACTGGATTTGCATCATTTTTCTCGTTTCTTTGAAAAATATGTTGAATAGCAAAAGCGAACATAGCTGAGTAATTGTTGTGGCCAAGGCTGCGCCATAAACCTTTAGAACCGGAATCATAAAATAATTCAAAACAATATTCATTACTGCGGACAAAATAGTTGTTATGAGAATTATTCGCTGATTACCTGATATAGTCAAATACGTGCTTCGCAATCCGGCATTCGCCATAAAAATCAGACCAAAAATTTGAATTGAAAGGATACTGTAGGATGTCGTAAACTTTTCACCGAAAAACAGTATGATAAGATTTTTCCCCCATAACAGGGTCAAACATAACAACAGCACAGAAAAAATTGTAAAAAAGTATGTAATCTGGAAATACCTATAATAAAACTCTTTAATATTTTCTGTATATAGCCTCGTCAATGCAGGAAAGCTGGACGAGGCGATCAAAACCACCAAAGTAACGGGGAGTTCAAAAATTCTGGTTGCAGCGGAATATAGTCCAACAGCCTGGCTGTCCAGCATACTCCCGATCATTACCTGATCAATTCTCATATAGACCATGTACGACATATATGCAAACAGCAATGGCCAACTATGCTTAAGAAGGCGAATACCAAGGTGATAATTCGGACGCCACCTGAAAATAGATCCGCCAGTGATACGGTAGATGGCAATTAGTCCAACGGCGCCAACAAATACTTCAGCAAGTCCAGCCCAGGCAAAAGCCACCAGTGGAGCCTTTGTAATTATCAAAACTATTTTTGCGGAACTTATGAGGAGAAAGACGCAACTCTTGGCATATACAGAATATCTGGAACAAGTTTGGGAGTTGAACCACAGATCAACCGTGTCGACGGCCTGGAAAACAGTACCGGCGGCTGTCAATCCTACGAGCCAAAACGTTATTAACTCACCCGGCTTCAGAAACGCAATCACTGTCAGCGAGAAAATCAGAGTGAGCATTCCACCCATTAACTTTAGTGTAAATGCTGTGCCGAGAATCTCATCCGTGCGCTCTGGTTCCAGTACAATATCCCGAACCACAATGCTATCCAATCCGAGGGTGGCTACCGCGGAGAACATGGCCACAAATGCCAATGCATAGCTAAGCAGCCCAAACTGCTCCGGTCCGAGATAGCGAATCAGCCAAACGCTCACAAGGAGGCCGACTCCCATTCTCAGAATCTTATCCGCAAACAGCCAGCCGGCATTGCCGATGACTTTCTGTAGATTATTCCTCCCTTCCAGCCTGCGGCGCGCAAAAGCAGGCAAGTATTTAATCCAGAGTACATTCACTCGGTTTCCGTTTTATGGGTCTTTACGCAGATACCGGCAACGAAAATCCTGTCACCTGCCACACCCAAACCATTAAGTTTTTCTTTCAGTTCCTCCCGCCGCTTCAGGGAAGAGACCACCACCGGGGTAGACATCTCTGGCACCACATTGGCTATTGGCACGACCTCTACACCGAAAAAGAAATCCCCCGACCGGTCATCGTCCATGACAGCCATCAATTCAAGCCCGGTTTCCCTGAGCGACAGGTAGGCCACTTCCGCCACTTCATCCACCCCGCAAAAGATCACCTCACGAACACCGGCAGCCTCCAGGCGACGGAACAGTTCGAGGTAATCCTGACGCGCCACCGTATAGAGGCTGGTGAAATAACTTAAGTGCTGGTAAGCGAGCCGGCTTTTTTCGGCCAGCCCCTGGGGCGTGAGTAGATAGGCGTAACGATTGCTGGGGAAGTTTTTGACCCGTATAAACCCTTTGGAAACAAGGTTCTTGAGATAGGAGTTGACCAGGCCGACGGCGATGCCGAGGCGACGGGAGAGCTCACGCTGGGAAAGCGGCTCTTCGCCGCTGATTTCGGAGAGAAGCTGGAGTGAGCGTGATGAATCGAGAGGTTTTTCGGCTGCATCGTTCATAATCTGAACAATAGTACAAAAAGCACCGGCAGTGCAAGCAGATTGTTCATATCATGAACATGACTGTTCAGCACATTGCAACATCATTTTTTTAGCTTCAGGATTACTCTGGATTACCCGGGATTGAAGCTTTTGACCTTAAAATCACGAGTAATCGCGGTAATCCCGAGGCTGCACAAAAAAGCCTTGATTCTCAGCGATTTGCCTCGTCAGTGGTAACAGCTACTATTCAGGAAGATTGTCAAGAAACCACCGGTATGCCCCGGCGATACCATCTCGCAGCTCTACGGAGTGGCGCCAGCCGAGAGCATGAACCCGCGAAGAATCGGCTAGCTTGCGCGGTGTCCCGTCAGGCTTGCCCGTGTCAAAGGACAGCTCGCCTTTGAATCCGACCACGTCCTGCACCAGCAGCGCCAGATCACGAATGCTGATCTCCCGGCCGGAGCCGACATTGATCAGCGCCGGTGCGGCCGGATCATTCAGCAGCGCGTCATAGCGGGGATCGTCAAGATTCATCAGGAAGACACAGGCCTCCGCCAGATCATCGACATGCAGGAACTCCCGCAGCGGCGTGCCGGTTCCCCAGATCGTCACGGAAGCATCGCCCCGCCGCTTTGCTTCATGAAACTTGCGGATCATGGCCGGCAGTACATGCGATTTTTCGAGATCGAAATTGTCGTTGGGGCCATAGAGGTTATTCGGCATGGCCGCCAGGTATTTTGTGCCGTACTGCTGGTTATACGAGCGGCATTGGCAGATCCCGGCTATTTTTGCAATGGCATAGGCATCGTTGGTCGGCTCGAGGGGGCCGATCAGCAGGTACTCCTCTTTCATGGGCTGGGGGGCGAATTTGGGATAGATGCAGGTACTGCCGAGAAACAGGAGTCGCGTGACACCGGACTTCCAGGAGTTGTGAATGATGTTGTCCTGAATCATCAGGTTGTCATGGATGAACTCACCCTTGTAATTGCTGTTGGCGATGATGCCGCCGACCCGGGCAGCGGCCAGGAAAACGTATTCCGGCCGGCAGTCGCGGAAAAACGCTTCAACCTCGCTCTGCCGGCAGAGATCAAGCTCGGTTCGGGATCTGAGCAGCAGGTTTCCGTACCCGGCTTTCTGCAATATTCTTACGATAGCCGAACCGACCATGCCACGGTGGCCGGCAACAAAAATTCTGGCATCATTCTGCATCTGGGTATCTTCTCCGGTTATTCGAAATGTGCAGCGCCTGCATACAACAGATAAAACCTGACTTCGCTACCGGCCGGAATGGCTGTAGCGGATAACCGTCGCCTTTTCCAGCGTGATCATGCCGCCGCCCATCATGGCGTCGATGCGCGGCATGATGGCGTCGATCTTCTCCTTGGTGTCAATCACCTCGACCACCAGCGGCAGGTCGGCGGAAAGGTCCAGCAGCTTTTGGGTATGGTAAACCCGGTTCGCCCCGAACCCGCATACCCCGCGCAGCACGGTCGCCCCGGCAAGACCTTCGCTCCGCAGCAGTTCCACCAGCGCCTCGTAGAGCGGCCGGTGCCCATGCCGGTCGCTCTCGCCGATAAAGATCCGCATCAACACCTGCTCACCAATCAGTTTTGTCATGACAATATCCTCATGCCAGCGCTCGCACCGTTATAATCCCCAGCCAGGTAAACAACAGACAAACGGCGACACTTGCCAGAATATTGGCAAAAGCCACCAGAAACCGGCCATCTTCCAGCAGCGAAAACGTTTCGTAGCTGAAGGTGGAAAACGTCGTCAAGCCGCCAAGAAATCCGACCGTCAACCCGAGCCGCAGGGCATCGGGGATCAGCGTACTGCGCAGGGCAAGCTCCATGATCAGCCCGATCAGATAGGCGCCGATGATATTGACGGCAAAGGTCCCGTACGGAAAGGCCCGCCCCAACAGGCTATAGACCCATCCCGACAGGTAGTAGCGGGTTAGCCCGCCCCCCGCGCAGAACAGGGCTATCGCGGCTGCATTCTTCATTTCGGGCATTCTCCGCTGACCATGGCCTAAAGATCCTCGCCGGTCGTTGTCAATACCAGCCTGCCATGCTTGACCCCTTTGACGCTGATCAGTTCATTGGCGATCTGTTTTACCACAAGGACTGTTCCGCGCACCACCAGCACTTCGAGACAGTTGTGTGCATCAAGATGCACATGCAGGGCGGAGACGATCCGGTCATGATATGCATGCTGGTGATCGGTCAGCTTATCGGCAAGATCCCGCACGTGATGGTTATAGACCAGCGTCACCGTACCGACCGCTTCCTGATCCTCCGCCCCGCAGCGCTCTTCGACCAGAGACGCCCGGATCAGGTCGCGGATCGCCTCGGAACGGTTCATATAGCTCTTTTGCTCAATCAGCTGATCAAAATTCTGCAGCAGCTTCTCATCCAGCGAAATACCGAACCTGACCGTTTGTCCCACGCTCTCCCCCTGCACCGTATCTGCCGCCCGCATCGTAGCCGATTTCACCGTAAATGTCACGAACGGGAATGCACCCTGTTTTTCATGTAATTATTACATGTTTTATGCTACAGATTCTGCCATTGCTGAAACACCCACGGCTCCGGCTCCAAAGGATCGAACCCGTCATGACATCCATCAATGCAACCGTACTGGACCTGAAACGACTTGATCTGCTGGCTGAAGGCAATTCATCGATCCACGTTCTCGATGCCCGTGTCAAGGTAGTGGTAACGTTTGTATTCATAGTTTCGGTTGTTTCTTTCGGCAGATACGAACTGGCCCGCCTGATGCCGTTCTTTATCTTCCCGGCCGCCATGATGGCGCTCTCGGGGCTGCCGCCGCTCTATCTTGCCCGGAAGGTTGCGCTCGTCTCCCCCTTCGTGCTGATGGTGGGACTTTTCAACCCGGTTTTTGACCGTGCCGTACTGTATCAGATCGGCCATCTGGGGGTCTCCGGCGGCTGGATTTCACTCGCATCTCTCCTCATCCGCTCACTGCTTACCGTCGGAACGGCATTCATTCTGGTCGGGACAACCGGCTTCACCGCTGTCTGCCAGGCTCTTGAGCGCATCGGAGTCCCTCAAATCTTCGCGGTACAGCTGCTGTTCCTCCATCGTTATATATTTGTGCTCGCCGATGAAACCGGCAGGGCTTCGCGGGCCCGTGAGCAGCGTTCGTGCGGCAAAAGGGGGCTGGGCGTCGCCAGCTTCGGATCGCTGGCGGGGCACCTGCTGCTCCGGACATGGCAACGGGCGGAGCGTATTCATACCGCCATGCTGTCACGCGGCTTCGTCGGCCGGTTCCACTCTCACCGGCAATCCCGCTTCGGAGTTTCCGAACTCGGTTTTCTGCTCGGCTGGTCAACGCTCTTTATTGCGCTGCGCATCTTTGATATCTCCGGCGCTCTCGGAGCACTTGTCACGGGGGTTTTTCCATGAGTCATCACATCGTCGAGGCCCGGAATCTCCGGCACGTTTATCCGGACGGCACGGTCGCCATCAGGGATATCACCTTTCGAATCACCCATGGCGAGTCGGTCGCGATCATCGGCGCCAACGGAGCGGGCAAATCGACCCTGCTGCAGCACCTGAGCGGCTGCCTTGAAGCGACCTCCGGGCAGATCCGGATCGGGGACACGCCGATTTCGAAGGGGACGCTCCCGGACATCCGCCGCACGGTCGGCATGGTCTTTCAGTATCCGGACGACCAGCTCTTCATGCCGACGGTATTCGAAGATGTCGCCTTTGGCCCGTTGAACCAGGGACTCTCCGGAGTTGAGGTAGAGGAGCGGGTGGCGGATGCCCTCGAACGGGTCGGAGCCGGTCATCTGCGCGCCAAGCCACCCTACCACCTTTCCGGAGGCGAAAAAAAACGGGTTGCCATCGCCACCGTACTGGCGATGTTGCCCGATATCCTTGTCATGGATGAGCCGACCAGCGGACTCGATCCTTTCGCCAGGCGCCAGCTCCTGTCGCTGTTACGGGAGTTTCGGCACACGAAGATCTTCACCAGCCACGATCTCGACATGGTGCTGGATCTCTGCCCGCGGACGATTATCCTGCACGAAGGGGTGATAATGGCCGATGGGCCGACGGTTGAACTCTTCCGGAATGATGCCCTGCTCGCGGCGTGCCGGCTGGAAAAACCGTTTGCCATGCAGGGATGCCCGGTCTGCAGCGGCGTGCGAGTATAAAAATGCCCTGACAGCAGCGCCGGGACGGGATTTCACACCTGAATGCTATTTATACCCCGCACATTCCTTCTCCCTGCCCCCCTCACCCTGGCCCTCTCCCCCATGGAGAGGGCATTTTTGCAGACTCCCCCGATATTACCGTCCGATCCGTTCCGACAGCCGTGCTATTTTAGAGCGGAGTTCCCTGTTTTCCGGGTCTGATTGCAGCTCCATTGTATATTCCCGGACCGCTTCCGCGAACCTCCCCTCCAATTCATAGATAACGCCGAGGTTATTATGTGCATGGTACATGTTCGGCTCAACCGCCAGGGCGCGCAGCAGCGCCCCGCGGGCTTTGCCCAGTTTTCCCTGGGCAAGAAAGAGGTCCGCCAGGTACCCGTAGATATTGGCATTATCAGGTTCCAGCGATAACGCCGTATCGAAATATCCACGGGCATCCTCAAACCGGTTCTGCTCCAGGGAAACATTCCCCAGGGCGGCATATGCATCCGTATAGCCAGACTGCAGCGCGATCGCGACGGTCAGCTCTTTTGCCGCTTCATCCAGAAGTCCCTCTTTTGCAAGATTACCCCCGAGACTCCGGTGAGCCCTCGCTTTACCAGGGCTTTTACTGACCACGTCCCTCCAGAAGTATATTTTATCCTGCCACACCTCATTGCGTCTGATTGTCCCCAGGGAGAGCAGGGCGATCATCAGGCAGATTCCGCCGCGGATGATCCGGCCGTGGATCTCTTTTCCGGATGCGGACAGGACGTGGATCATCCCGAGCAGGGACATGAAAAATCCGACTGAAGGGAGGTAGGCACGGTGTTCATAGATAAAGTCTTCGATCGGAATGATGCTCGACTCTACCGACAGTGTTATGAAAAACCACAGCATGCCGAAAGCGGCGATTCTCAACAGCGGGTTGGATCGCCTTTCAGGGCGGGCGGAACGATACAGCAGATAGAGTGCCGTCCCGAAAAGAAGCAGCAGAAAGGCAAGGGGGAGCAGAACGGACGGCTGAAAAAATCTGGTGGCCAGCGGATAATCATAATCAAAATTCTGGTTGACCGGCAGCAGCAGCAGCCTCACGTAGGTTGTAATGACCCCGAACTGGGTCATCAGATAGTCCCAGCGCGAAATGCCGCCGAAATTAATCAGATTCATTGAATTATCAACGATGCCGGCGCTCCCGGCTTTTGCCTTCATCGTGATGCCGATGACATTGTAC
>JBAQPK010000166.1:0-7024 GCA_049305715.1 Desulfuromonadaceae bacterium
GCTCATGGCTGTTCCTCCTTGCGGGTGGGAAGTGTGATGGTATACCGGATTCCGTCGCGCTCGTCAGAGCGGGCATCAAAAGGGATTCCCTGTTTTTCAAGCATGGTTTTACAGAGCGCCAGCCCCAATCCCGTTCCCAGGTCGCAGGTTTCCGAAAACGGTACCAGCAGGCGGTCAAGCTCTGCCTGAGGGATGCACCGGCTGCGGTCTTCAACCCTGATGACAACGCTATCTTCAAGGTTCTGGGAGGTGATTGCAATCGAGCGGTCTTCCCCGATACCGATGACATCATTCTGCAGCATGGTCCGGAGACAGTAGGATAGCTGTTTGAAGTCGATATACACCGGCGGCAGGTCGTGCCCCGATGTATAGCTGGTTGCATATCCCAGTGACGTTAAAACATCGGAGGTGTCGCGCAGCGAATTCTCAACCAGTTGGTTCACATCCCAGAAATCCCGGGTTGGATACAATGAATCGGAATAATAGAGAATTTCATCCAGCACCCCTTCCAGATGCTGGGTTTCTGCAACGATCGATTCGATGAATGTGCGCCTGGGATCGGATTCGGAGCTGTTTTTGAGCATCGAGCGGGCAAATCCGCCGATAATCATCAGCGGATTACGCACCGAATGGGCAATGCTGGAGGTGATCCGCCCGACCAGCGCCATTTTCTCCATCCTGACAATCAGCTCCTGCTGCTCTTTCAGTTTTTTTCCGGCTTCGGTAACACGGTTGAGTTCAACCTGCAGTTTGTCGTATAGCGAGGCGCGTTCTATGGCAAAAGCAACCGGAAAAACGAATGTTTCCAGAGAATGCATATCTTCTTCGGTAATGGTGCGGTGCGTGATGCAGTTATCGGCGATGATCATGCCGATCCGGCGTTTGCGTGAAATCAGCGGCATCAGCAGGAAGGTATCAACCCCCAGCAGGCAAGCCAGTTCGGGCGGGACATCCGGATGGTCAAACGCCCCCTCGACCATGACGGGGCGTCTCCCATCCAGTGCTTTGATCAGGATATGATCTTTGTTGGAAAGCGGAACCGTTAACTGTTCCAGGACATCGTGAAATTTTGCGCGTTCGGAGGAAAGTTTCTTCAGCCTGAAGTTCTGCGCCAGTGTCTGAAGATCCATGTCATTCTGAAGAATCTCGTTCCAGACCCCGCCGGCCTCCTCCCGATTACGCGGACCGATCCCCAGATACCCCTTCAGCATCCCCTCCTCACGATCGCACAGCAACAGGAAGGCACGGTTCATGCCGAAACCCTTGCCGGCGGTAATGGCGGTCAGTGCCACGGAAAGCACCTCATCCAGATCGACCGAACTCTGGAGGACAGACCCGAGTTCATGCAGAAAGCGTACTTCAAGGGTTTTGCTGTCGAGAAAACTTACGAGGGATTGAATCTGGGTTTTCTGGCGGCTGTATTCGGCGAGAATACTGTAAAAAACCGAAGCCAGCGGGTTGGCATCATCCTTCAGCTGCCGCAGGGCGTTCAGAAACCTGGGGCACTCACAGCATTTGTCCAGGTTGCGCTGATGCTTTGAAACAAGTAGTCCCTCTTCGCCATCACCCACATTCGGGCAATCACCTTGCTCAATCACGTCCCTGTTCCAGCAACACTCCTGATCCACACAGAACCTCGTCAGATGTAGTAGGATGCATTATAGCAGGCATCAACAGCTATGCAACAAGGCGCCCTTCGGCTCCGCTCAGGGAGCGGGAGAGTCCGGCGGCTAAGCAGTGGGAACCAGCAGTTGAGGGGTGGAAATCAGCGGCTGAGCGATAGAAGCCGGGGCTGAGCAGAGTCGAAGCCTATTTCACATTCCAGACGGTCCCCTGCGCCGAATCAAGGAGCACAATCCCCCGTGCCAGCAGCAGATCGCGAATCTCGTCGCCGCGCTTGAAGTTTTTTGCCGCCCGCGCCTCGGCCCGCTCGGCAATCAACCGTTCGATCTCGTCAGGAGACATGTCGATCTGACCGGCCTTGGCAGCCTTGATCCCCTCCAGCCAGAGTGATGGCGTGGTTGAAAACAGTCCAAGCACATTCCCGGCTTCGACGAGCAGGTGGCGGACACGGGCAATCAGTGACAAGGAGAGCGGCGTAAACTCCTTCGTCTCTGCAAGAAAACGGTTGGCCCCCCGCACCGTTTCAAACAGTACACCGAGCGCTTGTGCGCTGTTGAAATCATCATCCATCGCTTCGACAAAACGGGGTATGAAGCTATCTACCTTTTCCTGCAGCTCCTGACCAACCCGGGACAGATTCTCGATTACGGCGATTTCAGCCGATAGGGGCTGACCGCCCAGTACGTCGTCCAGAGCCGAAAGACAGCTGTAGATCCGTTCCAGCCCGGACTGAGCCTCATCGAGGTTCTGATCGGAAAAATCGATCGGTGAGCGGTAATGAGCCGAAAGAATGAAAAAACGGAGTGTTTCCGGATCATACTTCTTCAGCACCTCGCGGATGGTAAAGAAGTTGCCCAGCGACTTGCTCATCTTCTCGGAGTTGATATTGACGAAACCGTTATGCAGCCAGTAGCGGACAAAACGGCAGCCGTTCGCTCCTTCTGACTGGGCAATTTCGTTTTCGTGGTGAGGGAACACAAGGTCCTTGCCGCCGCCATGGATGTCAAACGTTTTACCCAGGAATTCCATGCTCATCGCCG
Source organism: Desulfuromonadaceae bacterium (assembly GCA_049305715.1). Classification (GTDB taxonomy): domain Bacteria; phylum Desulfobacterota; class Desulfuromonadia; order Geobacterales; family Pseudopelobacteraceae; genus JACRCG01. The sequence continues at coordinate 2,664 of JBAQPK010000166.1, forward strand.
AACACTCGATGTGCCAGCCGGGACGGCCGTTCCCCCAGGGGGATTGCCACCACGGCTCTCCCGGCTTTGACCCCTTCCAGAGGGCAAAATCCATCGGATGACGCTTTTTGTCCCCGATCTCCACCCGTGCACCCGCCTGCATCTCCTCCAGGTTGCGCCCGGAGAGCTTCAGATAGCCGGGAAAAGTCTCCACGGCATAATACACGTCCCCCCCGGAGACATACGCGTGCCCCTTGGCGACCAGCGCTTCGATAATGCCGATGATCCCGTCGATATGGTCGGTGGCCTTCGGCTCCACCGTCGGCTTGGCCAGTCCCAGACGCGCCATATCCTCATCAAACGCCTGGATATACCGGTCGGCAATCGAACGGTAATCGGTTCCTTCCTGGTTGGCGCGGTTGATGATCTTGTCATCGATATCGGTATAGTTGCGGACGTAGGTGACATCGTAACCGGCGTATTTCAGGTAGCGATAGATGATGTCGAACACCACCCCGGCGCGGGCATGCCCGATGTGACAATAATCATAGACCGTTACCCCGCAGACATACATTCCGACTTTGCCGGGGACCAGGGGAACGAAGAGCTCTTTTTCACTCGTGAGGGTGTTGTAGACGCGCAATGCCATACGATAAACTCCGCTTGTAAAGTGGGGGTATTATGCCTGTTTGCAGCAGGGATGGCAAGGAGGGAAATGGGGGATTGTCACTGTTTTGGAGCGGTTCCGCGTTGATACATCCTGATCACGATCCAGGCACACCCGGCCCCGAGCAGGTCGGCCGCAATATCACCCCATTCGGCGGCTCTGCCGGCAGTCAGGGTCGCCTGCAGTATTTCAATCAGAATGCCAAGGAAGACGCCGTACAGAAACGCCCCCGCAGCCGCCCGCCCCCACGGCTGAAAGGAGAGGTACGCGAGTCCGGTTGCCGCGGCAATCGCTCCGGCATGGTTCAGCTTATCCCACCCGAAACCGGAAGGGGCCGAACCGGCAGGCATCAGCGCCAGCCAGAGGATCAGAACGGTCAGGGCGGCGAGACTAATTTTGAATTTTGAATTTTGAATTTTGGATTTATACACGAACCAAACCTTTTACCACCAATACACGCCGCCGGAAGAATTACCGAGTGTGGCTAAAGAAAAGCTTCTCCCCAGAATCCGCATTGTCATTCAAAATTTAAAATCCAAAATTCAAAATTGCTTTTTCCCCCGCAGCATCCCCTTCAGGGAACCCTTCATCTCGTTCATGATTGCGCTGTCTTCGGGCGAAAGCTTGGCAAGATACTCCCTGATGAACACCAGAAAAACCGAGCAGAAGAAGGCCGTTACCGCCGCAAGAATCACGATCAGGGACCGTTTGGGCTTGCTTTTGCGGAGCGGCGCCACCGCTTCATCCAGCACCTGCAGCGACGATGAATCCCGAGCCTCGTTGATCTTGGCCAGTTCGAACTGCTTGGTAAGCTGCTCGAACAGCGCTTCCTGCGTTTTCAGCTCCCGCAGGCGACGGATATATTCCACTCCGATCGAAGGGGCATTGCCGACCGACGGGATAACTCCCCCACCTCCACCGCTGCCGCTCATGGAGTTCAGTTGACTCTTGAGCTTGGATATTCCTGCCAGCAGCGTTCTGACTTCGGGGTTCTCATCGGTCATCGAATTGCGTAGCGCTGCCAACTGCACCTCTTTGGAGACCATCTCCGCCCGCAAACGAGCGATCCCCTCGATGGCGGCAGCGGCCTGGCTGTCGGCCTTGATAGTTTTGTTCTTCTCCTGAAAAACCTTCATCTCCTCTTCAGCGGTCTTCAGATCCTGTTTGACCACGGTCAGACGTTTTTCCAGAAAATTCCGCTCGGTACTGGCCTTGGTTAGATTCAGCTGCAGACTTTTTTTCTGGAGCTCATCGATGAATGTATTTGCCAACAGTGCAGCCTTGACCGGGTCCTTGTAGTCGGCGGTGATCGTAATGATGCCATCCTTGCCGGCCTGGAACTTGACCAGATCCTGCAGTTTTTTACGGGTATCATCGGCATTTTTTGACTTCAGCTCCTTGTGCAGATCAAGCCGTTTAATGACAGCATCAGTAACTGTGCGGCTCTTGAGTATCCCGAGGTACAAATCCGTCGTGCCCCCCCCAAGCCCTCCCGCCAATCCGGCCAGGCCACCACCCATCGAGGCCAGCAGCGCAGCCGCCCCGCCGCCGGATTCCTTCTGCGGCGGCAGCAGGGTCGCCTTGGCGGTGTAGACGTTCGCAAGCGTCAATGAATAGGCAATCGAGAGGATAACCGCGGCGGCCGTGATCTTCGTGATCAGCGGCAGGTTGCGGACAACGACACGCAGCAGCTCAAGCAGATTTATTTCGTCTTCGGATTCGACTTCCGGGCGAATAGTTTCTCTCTCGTTCATATCCACCCCTTACCTCAAGCCAATCATAATAGTACCGGCAGTCAAGGCAACATTTGCCAGAATCTGGGTTATATCCTTGATCTCCCGCATCCATGAAATCCGTTCCAGTTTTTGCGGCACAACCAATGCGTCCCCCGCCTCAAGGGGTGACGAAAGGAAGCCATCGCTCCAAAAGATGCTGAAAGATGCCTGCTGACGGCTAAAAATAGTGCCATCCGCCCGGATTATATACATCTCGGACGCTTCGGCATCATTGACAGGACCACCCGCTTTCTGAAGATAGCTGTCAACATCCTGTCCGGGCCGATAAATAAAGGACGTCGGGTTATAAACCTGCCCCAGGATGCTCACGACACCGGGACGTGGAGGGATCTCCAGCTGGTCGCCCCCCTCAAGCTCGATATCATAGTCGCCCTTCTTCAGCTCTTCAGCGACAGCCAAGCGCATCACCACGCGTCCTTCCGCCTTGAGCCCCTTCATCTTCTCCACACTCTTCATCAAGCTTTCAAGGGCCGCCTTGGTCGCCTCCAGCTCTTCCTTTGAAGACGAAACCGATGCCAGAGCCGCCTGCTTTTGCAAAATATCTTTTTCGGACTTGGCAACGATCTCATCCATCCGTTTCTGTTGCGATTCTCGGGCAGAACGCCGCAAAAATTTGGCGCCTCGCAGATACGCCTTATCAGTATAGCCTCCCGCCCTGGTGATCACCGAGCTCAGCTTTTCACCACGCGCCAGCGAGTAGACGCCGGGAAAACGCACCTCACCCTTGAGCGTCACAAACTTGTCGGTCGCGTCCTGCCAATCGGTAACACCGCGCACGATCAAGACATCATCTATCTGCAACGGCAGATTGTGCGCAGGATCACCCGTCAGGGCCTTGCCGAGATCCAGCTGCACTCTGGTTGACTGTGCCTTGTCTCCGGTGATGACAACCCGGCTCAATTCGGCCTGATCAAGAAACGCATTACGCTTGGCGCTCCCGGCGGCAGTAACCAGATCGCGCACCGACATGCCGGGGTAATAATCATACGTACCGGGATTTACCACCGCACCATTGACAGCCACCCGCGGCTTTTCCTCCATCTCCCAGCGCGAAAAAACCTTGACCGTGTCCTGCTCCTGCAGCAGCAGATTATCGCCCTGATTCCCGGCCAGAGCCCGCCGCAGGCTGACGGTAATCAGCTCCCGGCGATAATCGGGGGGAGACATGCGGGTGATCTCCACCGAATCAAGATACGACTCCGGAAGCAGCATCTGTGTTGAAGGTATCAGGTCGGTCAAGCGCATCGAAGGGCGGAACTGATACTCCCCCACCTGCTGAACGTTCCCCTTGAGTACTACAACCTGCCGAACCGCGGCATGAACAGGAAAGACCTTGACCATATCGCGGTCTTTCAACTCCACGCCCCCTAATTCGGCCCGTGAGCCGCCACTTTTCAGCGAGTAATCAAGCGCGATGCGCGAACTGTTATTTTCGATCCGTTCAATCTGAATCCGCCCCAATGAACCGCTGGCCGACACCCCTCCCGCCATCTGCAAGATCTCAGGAAGAGTCGTTTTTCCGCCCAACTCATAGATCGCCGGACGGCGCACCTCACCGGCCACCGCTACGACAGGACCGATCACCGGGACAAAGATTGTGTCGCCATTTTGCAGCTGCACGTCCTTGTTACGATCCCCCGAAAGAAGCATGTCGTACAGATCTACCGTAGCAACGGTCTGATTGCCGCGAGTTACGCGTACGGTACGCAATGAGCCGTTTCGCGAGGGGCCACCGGCAGCGGCCAGTGCATTAATAACCGTAGCCAGCGAGCTGACGGGATAATTGCCGGGAGCTTCAACTTCGCCTACGACATACACCTGAATGCTTCTCAGCTTGCCGAGCGTCAGACTCATTTCGAAATTGCGATATGAGCGGCTGAGCGCCTCCTTTACCGCCACCTGGGCCTTGTCGAACGGGA
>JBAQPK010000167.1:0-4875 GCA_049305715.1 Desulfuromonadaceae bacterium
GATAAGTACCGGTGAGGCGATGAAAGAGATGGAAAAAATGGCGGCTGAGTTGCCGCCGGGCTTCGGCTATGAATGGACCGGTCTCTCCTACGAGGAAAAGAATGCCGGAGCGCAGGCGCCGCTACTCTATGCCATCTCGCTGCTGGTGGTGTTTCTCTCCGTGGCGGCACTGTACGAGAGCTGGACCATCCCCTTTGTCAACCTGCTAATGATACCGCTCGGGCTGGTGGGAGCAATCACGGCCGTCTCGTTGCGGGTCCTCCCCAACGACGTCTATCTGCAGATCGGACTTCTGACCACCATTGGGCTCTCCACCAAGAACGCCATTCTGATCATCCAGTTCATCAAAGAGCAGTTGCATCAGGGACATGAACTGGTTGAGGCAACCCTGGCAGCGGTGAAGATTCGACTCCGCCCGGTTATCATGACCTCGCTGGCATTTTTCTTCGGGACATTGCCGCTGGCGCTTACCAAAGGGGCAGGGGCAGCAGCCCAGAACGCCATCGGTACCGCTGTCACCGGCGGATTGCTCACGGCTACCTTCATCGACCTGGTCTTCATCCCGTTTTTCTTTGTGATGGTGTCGCGGCTGTTTGGCCGGAAGAAATACAAACGTCACGCCGGAGATACCGCTGCAGCAAATGTTTCGGAGGTAAACTGATATGAAACAGATACGACGAATGATGACAGCTCTGTGTATCCCTCTGGGTGCGTCACTTTACCTTGCCGGATGTACGACCATGGCCCCGAAATACTCGCAGCCGGCCGCGCCGGTGCCAGCAGATTGGTCCGGGCCCAAGACCGCTCCGGCAGAGGGGCAAAAAGCGGTTGCGGACATTCCATGGCAGGAGTTTTTTGTTGACAAGCAATTAGCCACACTGATTGAGCAGGCACTCAAGAACAACCGCGACCTGCGGGTTGCAGCCTTGAACATTGAGCGGCTTCAGGCACTGTACCAGATCAGACGCTCCGATCTGATGCCGAAGATTGAAGCATCTGCTTCCGCCAACTTTCAGCGGATTCCGGAAGGCTTGTCCTCCTCGGGGAGGGCCGTGACAGCGGAGCAGTATAACGTCGGGCTCGGCCTCATTTCATACGAGCTGGACCTGTTCGGCCGGGTGCGAAGTCTGAAGGACCAGGCGCTGGAGCAGTATCTCGCCACCGAGCAGGCACAGCGCAGTGTGCAGATCAGTCTGGTTTCACAGGTTGCCACGGCCTGGCTGACCCTGGCCGCCGACCGCGAGCGGTTGCAGCTCGCCAAAGATACACTGGCGGGCCAGCAGGAGTCGTACATGCTGACCAGGAGCCGTTTTGATGCCGGAGTTTCCAACTCACTCGACCTGAATCAGGCCAGGACTACCGTGGATGCCGCGCGGGTGGACATCGCCCGCTATACAGCCCTGGTGGCGCAGGACGAAAATGCACTCAATCTCGTGGTCGGCTCCCAGGTTTCTGCCGAACTGTTGCCGCAGGCGCTTTCCGAAACAGTTACCGCCATGAAGGAAATTGCTCCCGGTCTGCCTTCAGACGTGCTGTTGCGCCGCCCCGACATTCTCCAGGCGGAAGGTCAGCTCAAAAGTTTTAACGCCAATATAGGCGCGGCACGGGCTGCATTTTTTCCCAGGATCACCCTGGTTTCGTCAGTCGGCTTCGGCAGCACCGAGCTTTCCGGCCTTTTTACAGGCGACTCCTTTGCCTGGAGCATCCTGCCGCGTATCTCGCTGCCCATATTCGACGGTGGCGCCAACAAGGCCAACCTGAAGGTGGCTGAGGTTGATCGCGATATTGCCGTGGCCCAGTACGAGAAGACCATCCAGGCCGCCTTTCGGGAAGTGGCGGATGCGCTGGCCCAAAAAGGGACTATTGATGACCAGGTTGCCGCCCAGCAGTCGCTGGCTGACGCGACTGCCGAGAGCTATAAACTTTCCCAGGCACGTTTTGATAAAGGGGTAGACAGTTATCTGACGGTGCTGGACTCCCAGCGTTCACTGTACGGCGCCCGGCAGAATCTGATCAGTGCCCGCCTGACCCGTCTGGCCAATCTGGTGACACTCTACAAGGTGCTGGGGGGCGGGGGTACCGACTGACCGTATCGCCAACAAGTTCCCCTTTGCTTTTTTTAAGCATTGATGTATATCTTTCTCTTACTTTCCCCGTATTCAGAGGTTTTACGTGGTTCAGGCACTTGGACATATAACCATTGGGGTTGTGCGCGACCTGGGACGGACGGGGTGGTTTCTGCTCTATTCGCTCTACATGATTGTCCGGCGACCGGGCAGACTGGTGCACGTCCTGAAACAGCTCCGTTTTATCGGCACAAAGTCGCTGTTCGTCATTGTGCTGACTGCCGCTTTTACCGGCATGGTCCTCGGCCTGCAAGGGTATTACACCCTGTCCAAGTTCGGATCAGAGGGGATGCTGGGTACGGCAGTGGCGCTCTCCCTGATTCGCGAACTCGGGCCGGTGCTCGCCGCCCTGATGGTGACCGGACGGGCCGGCAGCGCCATAACGGCTGAAATCGGCATCATGCGGATTACCGAGCAGATCGACGCGCTCGAAACCATGGCGCTTGACCCCTTTAAATACCTGGTTACCCCGAAATTCATCGCCGCGATGATTTCTCTCCCGCTGCTGTGCGCCATCTTCGATGTGATCGGCATCTACGGCGGCTGGCTGGTTGGAGTCAAGCTTCTGGGGGTTAATCCGGGAGCTTATTTCTATGAAATGGAAAAATCGGTTGTCTGGCGCGACGTCTATTCCGGCTTTCTGAAATCCTTTTCCTTCGGTGTGATCATTGCGTGGATCGGCTGCTACAAAGGGTACTACGCCGGTCATGGCGCCGAGGGCGTTTCGAAAGCCACGACCGAGTCGGTCGTGCTGACGTCCGTTATCATACTCATATGGGACTACTTCCTCACGTCGGTGCTGCTCTGATATGATCACTCTGCGAAATGTACATAAATCCTTCGGCGCGCAAAAGGTACTTGACGGGCTTGATCTTGATATCCCCGATGGCGAAATCACCGCGATCATCGGCCCCAGCGGCGAAGGGAAAAGCGTGCTCCTGAAGCACCTGATCGGCCTGCTGCAGCCGGACAGCGGGGCGGTCGAGGTCGATGGCGAGAGCATTGTTAATTTGCGCCGCTCCGAATTGAACCGGATCCGCGAAAAGTTCGGGATGCTGTTCCAGAACGTTGCGCTGTTTGACTCGATGACGGTTTTTGAAAATGTTGCGTTCCCGTTGCAGGAAAAGACCTCGCTTTTAAAAGAGGAGATCCGGAGCAGGGTTCTCTCGGCTCTGGAAGATGTCGGGCTGAAGAATATTGAGCACAAATACCCGGATGAGCTCTCCGGAGGCATGAAAAAGCGGGTCGGTCTGGCACGGGCGGTGGTGCTCAACCCGAAGATCATCCTGTTTGATGAACCGACCACCGGCCTCGATCCGATCATAAAACAGGCGATTCACCAGCTCATCAAGGACACTCACGCAAAGTTCGGCTTCACTGCGGTGATCGTTTCGCACGAAATTCCGGAAATATTTGATGTCGCCCAGAACGTGGCGATGCTGTTCCGGGGCAAGATCCTGCAGCACGGCACATCAGATGATATCAGGAATTCAGCCGATCCGGCGATCCGCCAGTTCATCAGCGGCAGCCTGGACGGACCGATCCAGATGATTTAGCAACCGGCGCATTTACAACGAGGTACGATATGAACATGGCAAAACTTGAAATGATGGTTGGCACCTTCATGCTGATCGGCATCCTCTGTCTGGGATATGTTTCTATCAAACTGGGCAAGATGGAATTTTTCGGCGGAGATTTTTACTCTGTTACCGCCCGCTTTGATTCGGTTTCAGGCCTTAAACCGGGGGCACGGGTCGAAGTGGCCGGAGTCGAAGTCGGGAAGGTTGACCGGATAGCCCTTGATGCAAAAAGCGGCGACCAGGCGCTGGCCTATCTTAAAATCAGGACCGGCGTGAAGATCACCGATGATGTCATTGCGTCGGTGCGAACGAGCGGGATCATCGGCGATAAATTCATCAAACTCCGGCCGGGCGGCTCCGAAAGAATGCTGAAGAATAACGACAAGATCCGTGAGACCGAGTCGGCCATTGATATCGAAGAGCTGGTCGCCAAATTCATCCACGGCAAGGTTGAATAGACCTTTCCGCACCGTATAAACAAAGGATAGCATCCATGAAAACCACACGTTGGAGCATTATTACCGCTTTAGCATTATTCGCACTCCCTTTGTGCGTTTCTGCTGCTGATCCGGCTCCACCAGCCGCTCTCAAGCTTGAAGACTGCATCCGTCTGGCATTAAAATCCGCCCCCGAACTGGGAGAATCCGACGCCGACATCGCCCTGGCAACCAGCAAGCTGGACGAAGCAAAGTCGTACCGTTTTCCGCAGTTGGAGCTGACGACACTGATCGGGCCAGCACCGATTGCCTACCGCTCTGATGTTTCTCCCGATGTCAAGACTGACAGGCCATTCAGCTTTGATGCGCTTACCTGGTTCACCAGTGCTGACGCCACCATAATCCAGCCGCTCTATACCTTCGGCAAGATTTCCGAAAACATGAAGGCCGCCACCCATGGCATCGAGGTTGATCGATCCCGCAAAGAACAGCGGGCCAACGAGATCGTCCTGAAAGTCCACGAATATTACAACGGTTTGTTGATGGCCCGGGAGATGAAGGAACTGATCCTCGAGATTGAAGAGATTCTGATCAAGTCTCGTGAGAAAGCCCGCAAATTGCTGGATCAGGGCTCCGATTCGGTAGATGAAGTGGATCTCTACAAACTGGATGCGTTTTCAGGGGTAGCTACGAAATATCTTGAAGAAGCAAAAAAGGGGGAGGCTCTGGCTC
>JBAQPK010000168.1:0-2919 GCA_049305715.1 Desulfuromonadaceae bacterium
ATATATGATCCAGCTGCATAACGTGTCGCTTGCCTACCAACAGGATGCTTCGGCGCTGAACAATATCAATCTCAAAATCGGCAAGGGTGAGTTTGTCTTTCTGACCGGACCATCGGGCGCGGGAAAAACGTCTCTGTTGCGTCTGCTGTATGGGGCGCTTACTCCGAATCGCGGACAGGTTGTAATAGATGGGCAGAATATAACCCGCCTGACGCCTTCCCAGATTCCTCTGCTGCGCCGCTCGATCGGCGTCGTTTTCCAGGACTTCAAGCTGCTGCAAAATCGCACCGTATTTGAAAATGTTGCGATAACCCTCGAAGTGCTGGGGTGGGGCAGGGGCGATATCGGCAAGAAGACCATGCATATGCTCAAACAGATGGGAATCGAATCAAAATATAATCTTGTCACCCAGCGCCTTTCCGGGGGAGAACAGCAGCGGGTAGCTCTGGCCCGGGCTCTGGTGAATGATCCGAAAATTCTGCTGGCGGACGAGCCGACCGGAAACCTTGATGATGCAAATAAAAACCAGATCCTTACCATATTCAAGGATGCGAATATTCGTGGCACAACGGTTGTCGTTGCGACTCACGACCGTCGTCTTATTGAACAAAGTCATAAACGACTTGTTACGCTGATCAAAGGGGAAATCGTTGAACAAATGGAAAAAGAAACAGCCGGCGCCGATCAAACCCTTTAAGCGTCCTACGCTTTCGGGTGATGGTTTTGGCGGCAGGGCAGGGTTCTTTCTTTCTCGGGCTGTCACAAATATTCGTCAAAATGTTTTTGTCAATGTTGTAACAATTGGAACGATCACACTGGCGCTGCTGATAGTTTCCCTGTTTCTGCTCGTTTTCGTGAATCTTGAAAGCGCTGCTGAAAACTGGAGTGAGCGGGTACAGGTAACCGTTTATTTTGACAATGAGTTGACAAGCCAGGACCAGACCTCCTTTCGAGCAAAAATCTCCGCTCTTCCCGGGGTTTCACGCGTCAGTTACGTCACGCGCGACGAAGCTATGAAGCGCTTTAAAAACCGTTTAAAAGGCCAGGAAACTCTCCTGGAGGGGGTGCGCCCCGAGGTGCTCCCCACTTCGTTTGAGATCGCTCTGAAACGTTCCTATCGTGATACGGTTTCTGTTGAGAATTTTGTCACTGCGTTAAAAAGAGTCCCCGGTATTACGGAGGTTCAGTACGGTGAAGAATGGGTGCGTCGTTTTAATTCATTTTTGAACTTTATGCGTCTGCTTGGTGCCCTGCTGGGCGGATTCCTGGTGGTTGCAGTAATCTTCATCGTTTCAAATACAATCAAGCTTACTATCTACTCCCGCCGTGACGAACTGGAAGTCATGGCTCTAGTCGGGGCTACCCGTTTTTTCATCAAGGCCCCGTTTCTTCTGGAGGGATTGATTCAGGGAATGGCCGGCTCTGTTCTTTCCGTTGTTCTGATGTTTGGTCTTTATGAAGGATTTCTGCATAATGCCGGCAATTTTCTGACTTTTAATCCCGCAACCTCCGGATTGAGTTTCCTTCCGCCCGAGTACATTGCCGGATTGCTGCTGGCCGGGGCTCTGCTCGGCTTCATCGGGAGCCTTACATCGCTGAAGCGTTTTATCAATGTATAGTTCCAATTCCAAATTAATGCGCTATCTTCGTTGGCTCGTCTTCGGCTCCTCAACGTACTTTGTTGTACGCCTTCGTCGCCTCAATCCTTGCCGCCTTGATTTCATTCTTGATTTGAAATTGGTATTCTGATGAAGAGGATTGCAGGTATACTTGCTCTGCTGACGCTGGTCGCCTACTCGGCTTTGGGGCAAAACCCCAAAGAAGAATTAAGCGGAGTTAAGCAAAATATCAAGGCTCAAAAACAGCTCATCACCAAGACCCGCAAGGTTGAGGCGGTGATTTCCACCGAGCTTCAGGGAATTCTTCGCAATCTTGAACAGAAAGAAGCTGATCTTGGCCGCTTGAGCCGTGACTTGCGAGGCGTTGAATCGAGTCTCGACCGTACCGGGCGAGAGATTCAGAACGTGACCGAAGAAGCAAGCCGTAAACGTATTGAAATCGAACGTCGTTTGTCATCATTGTACAAAGCCGGTGAACTTGGCGCTTTACGAATGTTTTTTTCGGCAGAGTCATTCCCGCAACTCGCCGAAAATATTCGTTACATGAGATCGATTCTTGAAAATGACAAGCGGATTTTTCTTGAATATAGTCAGAAAATTGATCAACTCAAGACTCTCAAGTCGGATTTGGAACGCGATGCATTAAAAAAAGAGCGCATCATGGGAGGCATCGAACAAAAAAAGCGTGAGATAGAAGAGGAGAAGAACAAGAAAGCGGCCTATCTTGGTAAAGTACGTCAGGATCGCAAGAGTTATGAAGCTTCATTGAAGGAATTGCAGGTCAATGCCTCCCGGTTGCAGGCTATGATCACCCGCCTGGAAGCTTTAAGCCGCCGCAAACTCTCTTCCCGTCATGAAAAGCCGGGATCCAGGTTGAAACCGCTTACAGAATTGCCGCCGGTTCCCGATCGTGGTTTTGCCTCGCAGAAAGGGCGTATGTCGCTTCCGGTTCGTGGCGAAATTCTCGAATCTTACGGCAAACATAAACATCCTGAATTCAATTCATTTACCTTCAGCAAGGGGTTGTCGATTTCTGCTTCATCGGGGACTGAAATCAAGGCTATTTACGAAGGTACTGTTATTTTTGCCGATTATTTCAAAGGTTTTGGTAATATGATGATCGTTGACCATGGGGGTGGTTATTTTACCCTGTATGCCCACGCTTCACGGCTGGCAAAAAAAGTCGGAGCCGAGGTGGCTCGGCAGGAAGTCATCGGCGCGGTGGGTGATGTAGATTCAAGCAAGGGAAGCATATTATATTTTGAAATCCGCCATCAGGGCAAACCGGTTGACCCGGCGG
>JBAQPK010000169.1:0-2441 GCA_049305715.1 Desulfuromonadaceae bacterium
GGTAAGTTTTGCTCCATTTACCGTTGCAACTACCTTGCTCACGGACTGAGCCGCGCCGGCAAACGGAACACCGGCAAAAGACAAGAGAACGATACCAATCAACATAATGCTCTTAGACATATTTCCTCCAGACGGTAAATAGATTATTTTTATCAGAATACGAGAACAGGGGGTGGAAAGTCAAGCTGTACCGTAGCGATGTTGTGCATGACATATGCGTGAAATCAATAATCACATATCGGTCAACCAGATCTCTGGCGATTCATAACCCGACACAGACCGTACCGGCCATGACAACACGCCCCGGAGACTCAAACGGCGCCTATAAAAGCAGATTTACGTGCTTCATAATTCTTCACAACCTGGTCATTGTTGCATTTAGCCCGGACTTACCTTATAAATCGGAGCGAATAGAAAACAAAATTCACTTTCATCAATCTGGTCAATATGAAATCATTCCTCAACAAACTGAAACTACGCGGAAAACTGCTGATGCTGGTCTTGCCGCTGGTGATAACTCCAATTTTTGTGGTAGCCGGTGTAATCGGCTACATCGCCAACGAACAGGCGTACCGCGGCGTCACCAAAACCAGCAAGGATGATCTGCAGCACCTTTCCGCATTCTGTATCGACCTGCTCAATTCCCACCATCAGCAGTTTCAGGTCTACAAGCTTGACAAGGTGCGAAACCTCAATAATGAGCTGGCGACGTTGACCGCACTGTCATACAACCTTGTTGCAACCGAACAGAACCAGTATGCCCAAGGGCGGCTCGATCTGAAAACATCCCAGAGTGAAGCACGCCAGGCGCTGAAAAAAATAAACGTCGGAGAAAGCGGCTATATATATGCCATGACCAGCCGAGGCGATCTTCAGGCCCATATCGCCCGGGAAGGTGAAAACGTATTTAATGAGCGGGATGAAAACGGCCGCTACTTCATCCGCGAAATGTGCGCCGCGGCCCGGGCCAGTAAGCCTGGCGAAACGCTGTTCATAACCTACCCATGGCGCAATGCGGTTCTGGGAGACACAAAACCCCGCACCAAAGTGGTCGCCTACAAATATTTCCGCGAATGGGACTGGATAATTGCCTCCGGCGGTTATCTGGACGAAACTGTCGGAGACGCCGCCTTTGAGCGGCAATCGTTTGCAAAACTTAAAGAAAGCATACGAGCCAAAAGAGTCGGCACAAGCGGCTACATATTCTGTATGGACAGTAAAGGCACCTTTACGGTCCACCCCGATTCGGAAGGAAAAAACCTGATTAACGCTCAGGACCTGAATGGCAACAGCTTCATCAGGGAAATGTGCAGCAAGAAAAGCGGCTGGATCCGGTATCCATGGAAAAATCGTACCGATACCGCCGCCCGGATGAAAATTGTACGCTATGAATACTTTGAACCATGGGACTGGATTGTTGCAGTCGGATCATACGAGGATGAGTTTTATCAGGAAGCAAACAAGATCAAAACACATATTCTGGCCAGCATGGCACTTTTGATACTTGTCGTCGGCGTCGCAGCCACCGCGCTGGTTTTTTGGGCCTCGACAATTTTTACCCGGCCGATCACGCACATGATGACGGTCATCAAGCGTGTCAAACGTGGCAACTTTGACGAACGGATGAACGTCACCGGTGAGGATGAACTGGCCGAGATGGGGAGTGCCTTCAATCGCATGACCGATATCATTCAGCGCAACAAGGCTATCGAATCAAACCTTGCCCAGCAGGGAAAAATGGCTTCACTGGGCGTACTGTCATCGGGTGTAGCCCATGAGATCAATAACCCGCTTGGTGTCATCCTGGGCTATGCGGGCTATCTGGAAAGCAAGATGAACGAAGATGACCCAAACTATCAGTACATCCACGAAATCAAACGGGAAAGCAAACGCTGCAAAAAAATAGTTCAGGACCTGCTCTCCTACGCTCGTACCCCGCGTCCGACGTTCGAACCGACCGATCTCAATGTACTTCTGCAGCAGATTGTCGATTTTGCCGCAAATCATACCGATATGCGCGGCATAACGATCAGCACCATCCTCGCAAGCGGCCTGCCCCTCGTTGAAATGGATGGTGACCAGATGCGCCAGGTCGCGATAAATCTGATCCTGAATGCAGGCGGGGCCATGCCGAATGGTGGAAATCTGACTGTCAGCACCGAGGCGGTCGATGCAGGGCATATACGCATAATTTTCAGCGATAGCGGCGGCGGTATTCCGCCAGAGAGCCTGGAAAAGATTTTCGAGCCCTTCTACACGACCAAAGCTCGCGGAACGGGACTAGGCCTTGCCATCACCCGGCAGATTATTGAGCAGCACCACGGCGAGATCCATATTGAAAGCGTCGTCGGCAAGGGAACACATGTCACCGTCGCACTGCCGACAGAGCAGGGAGAATTGTAATTGTCCGATAAAAAACGTATTTTGCTAATAGACAATGA
>JBAQPK010000170.1:0-2428 GCA_049305715.1 Desulfuromonadaceae bacterium
ATGCTGTTCCGTAAATCGGGCACTGAACCGGTCGTGCGGCTGTATGGTGAGGCTGGTAACGATGCGCGTCTTGCCGAAGTGATGGCCGCCGGTCGAAAGTTTATACTGGGTTAGAATTCGATAAACATATTTCATAAGGAGATTCAAAATGTGGGATTATACGCCGATAGTGAAGGACCATTTTTTAAACCCCCGCAATGTCGGGGATATCCCTGATGCCGACGCGGTCGGAGAAGTCGGCAGCCTGGCCTGCGGTGACGCTCTCAAGCTCTATCTCAAGCTTGATGACAACAAGGACAAGATCGTTGACGCGAAGTTTCAGACCTTCGGTTGCGCCAGTGCGATCGCCTCTTCGTCGGCCCTGACCGAAATGGTCAAGGGGAAGAACCTCGATGAAGCCCTTGCCATCAGCAACCAGGATATCGCCGATTTTCTGGGGGGACTGCCGGAAGAGAAGATGCACTGTTCGGTCATGGGACAGGAAGCGCTGGAAGTGGCTATTGCCAAGTACCGCGGTCACGAAGCGCCCGTGCACAGTCATGACCATGATCACGGGCCGGCCTATCCCGACCAGGAGGGTACGATCGTCTGCAAATGTTTCGGCATCACCGATATCTTCCTGAAAAAAGTTATCGAGACCAATCGTTTGACGACGCCGGAACAGGTGACTCACTTCACCAAGGCCGGTGGAGGCTGCGGCGGCTGTATTCCGAAGATCAAGGAACTGATCGATGAAGTAATGGGGGCCCGTCCCGAGGAACCGCGCAAACGCCCCGAGAAGCTCACCAACATGAAGAAGATGCAGTTGATCCAGGAGGTTCTGGAACGCGACATCCGGCCTCTTCTTTGGGCGGATGGCGGCGATATGGAGCTTATCGATATCGACGGCGCAAGGGTACAGGTAGCGTTCCGCAAGGCATGCGCGGGGTGCGCCTCGTCCGGAAACACCGCCCGCATGGTTGAAATAAAGCTGCGGGACCTGGTTGCCGAGGATATCGTGGTTGAGGAGGTCTCCCAATGAAAGAGATCTATCTCGATAACAACGCAACGACGAAGGTTGATGAAGACGTCTTCGAGGAGATGCGTCCTTATTTCTGTGAACTGTACGGTAACCCCAGTTCGATGCATGTTTTCGGCGGCCAGGGGCAGAACAAGGTGAACGAAGCCAGGGGTCGTGTCGCGGCCCTGTTGGGGGCATCGCCTGACGAAATTATTTTTACCGCCTGCGGTACCGAGAGCGACAATGCCGCGATCCGTTCGGCGCTGGAGGTGTTCCCCGAGCGCCGCCACATCATAACATCGCGTGTCGAACATCCGGCCGTCCTGACTCAGTGCCGCAACTTGACCCAGAGAGGATATCGGGTGACAGAGATCGGTGTCGATGGCGCCGGGCGTCTTGATATGGATGAGTTGAGGGCCGCCGTTGATGAGGATACGGCGATCGTTTCGCTGATGTGGGCCAACAATGAGACCGGTGTTATTTTTCCGGTGGAAGAAGCGGCCGCCATCGCAAAGTCGAAGGGGGCTCTTTTCCACAGTGACGCTGTCCAGGCCATCGGCAAGATTCCGATCAACATGGCTGATTCGAACATCGATATGCTCTCGCTTTCCGGCCACAAACTGCACGCGCCCAAGGGGATCGGCGTGCTGTACTTGCGCCGCGGCACCCCGTTCCGCCCGTTTCTTGTCGGGGGGCATCAGGAGAAGAGCCGCCGGGCCGGCACCGAAAACGCCGCGGCGATCATTGCTCTGGGAAAGGCGTGCCAGCTGGCCGGGCAGCATATGGAGGCCGAAAATACGGTCGTCAAAGCGATGCGCGACCGCCTGCAGGACGCCCTGATGGCAGCGATCCCGCATGCCCGCATCAACGGCGGCGGCGCCGAGCGGCTCCCCAATACGACTTCGATCGCATTCGAGTTTGTTGAGGGGGAGGCGATCCTGCTGCTGCTGTCGGAGTTCGGAATCTGCGCTTCGTCAGGAAGCGCCTGCACATCGGGATCGCTGGAGCCCTCTCATGTATTGCGGGCTATGGGCGTTCCTTTCACCTGTGCCCATGGATCGATCCGTTTTTCACTCTCGCGTTTTACCACGGATGTCGAGATCGATACTGTTATCCGCGAGATGCCTCCGATCATAGCCCGTCTGCGGCAGATGTCCCCCTTTGGCAGGGAGTACCTGACAGGGAAGGCGTAGAGTACCCTCTTTGGATGTGACAAGGGCGACCCGTTGTGGTCGCCCTTTGTTTTTACTGGAGAATCGAGCAATATGAGGTAAAATATCTTCTTTAGTTCAGATAAGAAAATTTGGTTCGTCACAGTAAGTAGGGCGTGATTTTGTTCTTTAACAATTGAAAAGCATGAGTTCCATCAGGTAGTTATGGAAGCGCGACCAACCATTCTATCTGAGAGAGGAACCCATGCTTATCAAA
>JBAQPK010000171.1:0-1711 GCA_049305715.1 Desulfuromonadaceae bacterium
TTCCACAAGGGGGATGAAAACGATCATCGCCCCGCACGGGTTTCCAGCAAAAAAACCTTTCGCACCAAGGAGGTCGACTACACCTTACTATTGGCAACGGACCGCCTGGACCTGCCGGCTGGAACCATTGCTCTCCTCTTCACGCGCCGTTGGCAAATCGAACTCTTCTTCCGGTGGTTCAAATGCGTCCTGGGATGTAATCACTTCGTTGCCCTATCCCAAAACGGGCTAACCATACAAATCTATTGCGCCCTGATCGCAGGCATGCTCATTACCCTCTGGACAGGACGAAAACCGACAAAAAGAACCTTCGAAATGCTATCGCTCAACTTCATGGGTTGGGCCAGCGATGAGGAATTGGAGCGACATATCGAGCAACTCAAATCGAATGATTGAAAATTTATAAGGCAGACCTTACCCTCTGACCCGACAGGGATTGCTATGCCTTTTATCCACCCTTTTACCATCAGTAAACTTGACCGGAACCTGCTGACGCCCCGCGTAGCCAACACGTCCCGTCACTGTTGCCTTTTCCCGCACCTTCCGATATGATTCCTCAATCAAAGCAAATTAGGTGCCGAACAGTATTGTGGTTGTCCCCAATTCCTCCTAATAATATGCTTGCAGAAGGGTATTTATTTTGATACATCTCAGCCATGACTGAGCCAATCCTATCTGTAAAGTTCTTCCGTACAGAAGCAGCCAATGAGCCGGTTCGGGAGTTCCTGCGTGATTTGCCGCCAAGAGACCGCAAAGTGATAGGAACAGACATCAAAGAAGTCTAGTTCGGTTGGCCCTTAGGCATGCCACTGGTAAAAAAGATGGAAAAGGATTTATGGGAAATCCGAAGCCATCTCGAAGGTCGAATTGCGAGGGTATTGTTTACTGTTATCGAGAAGCAAATGGTGTTGCTGCATGCTTTTATCAAGAAGTCGCAGAAGACGCCACAATCCGATTTAAATACTGCGAAGGCCCGCAAGAGCCGGTTATAGGAGGTATATCTATGAGCAACCCACATATCGGTAGTGATTTTGATGATTTTCTCCAGGAAGAAGGCATTCGGGAAGAAGTTACAGCCGCCGCCATTAAACGGGTGATTGCCTGGCAGTTGGCTGAGGCCATGAAGGCAAAGCGTATAACTAAAACAGAAATGGCGGCTCGAATGCATACAAGCAGGGCTGTTGTAAATCGCCTTTTGGATGAAGACGACACCAGTGTCACCTTGGCGACATTGGCACGTGCCAGCGTGGCAGTGGGTGTGCCATTAAAAATTGAATATACCTGATTCCGGAATTCTTAATTCAGTATGGCGTCCCCGTTTTTTCAATTTCAGAACTACCTGCTTGAGACGCCGGATGCAGGAGACGTAATCAAGGACACGGGCGGAATTCGTAAAGTCCGATGGAAACAAAAGGGCAGCGGCAAACGTGGCGGTCTGAGAATCATCTACTTCTGGCAGGTGACTGGCGGTCATATATACCTTCTGACCATCTACCAGAAGAATGAATTTGAAGATCTCTCGAAGGATGAATGCAAAATGCTGAAGAAAGTAGTCGAAAGGTGGCAGCCATGGCAAAGACAGAGAAAAAACCCAGACTGTTTAACGAACTGATGGATGCTGCCGAAGACATCAATCAATGGCGTGAAGGCAAAATCACACTGAAAACATATACTGTTGATCCGCAACCTAAGATCGAGGTAACGCCCGAGA
>JBAQPK010000172.1:0-3341 GCA_049305715.1 Desulfuromonadaceae bacterium
CCCTGGTCCTTGAGGCGGCCGAGCTGCATGACGAGCAGCTGCCCTTTGGTGATCTCGGTGACCATTTCGGCCAGTTTCTTCTGCTGCAGCTGGTAGGAGGCGATCGGCTTGTCAAACTGGATGCGGCCCAGTGCGTACTCCAGGGCAGTCTGATAACAGGCGTCGGCCGCCCCCAGCACTCCCCAGGCGATGCCGTAGCGGGCCTGGGTAAGACATCCCAGCGGCCCTTTGATCCCTTTGACGTTCGGCAGGAGGCTCTTTTCTTCATCGACGATAACGTCTTCTAAGACAAGTTCGGAGGTTACGGAGGCCCTGAGGCTCCATTTGCCGTGCATCTGCGGTGCGGAGAAGCCGGTGGTCCCTTTCTCGACGAGGAAGCCGCGAATGCCTTCGTCGGTCTTGGCCCAGACTACGGCCACGTTCGCGATGCTGCCGTTGGTGATCCACATCTTGGAACCGTTGATCCGCCATTTGCCGCCGGCTTCACGGACCGCATTGGTACGCATGCCGCTGGGGTTGGAGCCGAAGTCCGGCTCGGTCAGACCGAAGCAGCCGATGATTTCGCCGGTGGCCATTTTGGGGAGCCAGTATTCTTTCTGGGCGTCGCTGCCGTACGCATAGATCGGGTACATGACCAGCGACCCCTGCACCGAGGCGAAGCTGCGCAGGCCGGAGTCGCCCCGTTCCAGTTCATACATCAACAGGCCGTAGGCTACATTGGACAGTCCGGCACAGCCGTATTTTTCCGGCAGGTTGGGACCGTAAAAACCGAGTTCACCCATCTTGCTGATCAGATGACTGGGGAAGGTTTCCCTCTGGGCATGCTCATCGATAATCGGAAGGACCTCATCGTTGACGAATCTGCGGGCGGTTTCCCGCACCAGCTTCTCTTCGCCGGTAAGAAGTCCCTGAAATCCCATGTAGTCCGTCAGTTCGGTTGTAACGCTCATGTTTATCTCCTTTTACGTCTGGTAGTTAGTGATGTCACGAACGGGTCGTTGATGTATTCGGTGCGGTACAGTTCCACCAGAGGAGAGGATTTGACGCCTTAGCATTTTTTCAAAGAAAAACGGCGACCTCAATATTTCTGAGAATCGCCGTTTGTGTGGCAGTTGTGATGTTGCACCCGCAGGATATATTTTTTTGCTGGAGTCTTTGCTGCTTTGGCAGGTTTGAGATTTGGGCTTATGCTGGGGATGATACCTAGACGCAACAGCAACAAGAGGGATAAAGGGACTCTTGACTGCTCCAACCACTCCTTGGCGGAGTGAAAGCAGAAGCGTTTTTAGCATCCAGCCAAAGTCTTCACAGGCGTCATCATAAATTCTGTGCGTCATCATAAATTCTGACCAGCATAACGTCAGTCATATTCAGCTACCAATGGTATACCAGACTCTGCTCGAATAACAATTCAGAGGTGTTGATTTTAAATTTCCTTGGGATCATGTTCACACTCAACTACTCGCCATTCGTTTATTAATGGGTCAAAATCTGCAATTTTGTCCAGGGGTGCCTTCAAGTATCTCCCCCGGGCAGTTACTGCAATATCTCCGTTGCGTAATACTATTTCGCCGGATCCATAATAAAACCGGTTATTCTCTTCAGTAACCCTGCCTATTGCCTTCAGTTCTACCCCGAGTGGAATCGGTTTTATATATTTAATATTCAGTTCAAGGGTTACACCCCAGATTTCCGTCTCATCGCCAACCATTATTGCCCTGCACATGGTCTCGTCCAGAATTGTGGAAGCAATACCTCCATGCAATCGCCCAGGGTAGCTTTGATGGTCTTCCGTTGGCATAAATACCGCGACCAGCTCCCCGTTCTCCGTTTCATAAAATGATGCTTTCAAGCCAGAATTATTTTTTAACCCGCAGACGAAACACGATTTGGAATTTTTATGTTTTCTTGTGATGTTTTGCATCAATGCAATTTACTTCCAACCAGTAATGCAAACATCTGTTCTGCAATATCATCAATACTGTATTCGCCCCCCTCTCTAAACCAAATGCATGCATAATTACACATACCTATAATTGCTTTAGCGCAGATTACAGAATCCAGACCACTGAAGACTGAACTCTCTTTTTGAATTTGCTTAACTATTTCGACAACCTGCCCTTCATATACCCTCTGTTGCTGCTGATAAATAACTCTATTATTTCCACTAAGATACTTAGTATCTCTAAGGTTTATTGATAGAACATCCCTTCTTTCTGCTACCATTTTCATATGACATTTAATAAATTTATCCAGCTTTACAATCCCGCTAATGCTGTCATCATTCAATACAGGCTTAAACGAATTGATCTGATCTGGAAGGAAGTTTTCCAAGATAGCCAGCAGCATCCCCTCTTTACTCTTGAAATAGTGAATTACCGTACTTTTTGAAATACCCACCTTGCTGGCAACATGCCCTATGGATGTCCCGGCATAACCCTCAAACTCCATAATCTCGGTCGCCGCTTTAATTAATTTATCATAGGTGTTTTCCATTTCATCACTCCATATAATTTATGCCGTTGCGTCAAGTTTTTTTGCCATTTTCCATTAATTACCAGGGTAATTGAGTTTAGCAATGTTCTGCATATTCTGCAAACTAAACCGCAATCCATCTATGTGATGGATTGCGGTAGTTGTCAAGTAGGTTATTGTAATTGTTCGGACCTGTCGCCCAAAAAAAGGCTGCGGTGTGGCAATTCCACAATACATGGTTCTTCAGCGTTGGACTCCTGCTGTGTTTAAGTTTCAATATTCAATCAGCGCAATGATTCAGCCATTATCTCGGCAATATCTTTTACTTTGCACTTGTCGGCCACACCCAGGTCTTTCAGTCCATCCTCGATCATTGTCATACAGTAGGGACAACTAACACACAATGTGTCGGGATGCTGCTGCATGGCCTCTTTGACCCGTTCGAGATTAATCCTGGAGCCGCTCTGCTCTTCCATCCACATCCTTCCACCGCCACCGCCGCAGCAGTAACCGTTTTCACGGTTTCGTTCGAATTCGCCAGGTGCTTTACCGGTTGCCGCGGTCAGCACCGCTCTAGGCGCATCATAGTTATCGTTGTGGCGGCCGAGATAACAGGAATCGTGGAAGAGAACGGACCCCTGCCCGGACTGTTCGGGAATTTTGAGCCTGCCATTCTTGACCAGATCTGCAATCAGCTGGGAATGGTGTATGACCTCGATCTCCAGGCCGTACTGCTTATAGTCGTTCTTCAACGTACTGAAACAGTGCGGGCACTGGGTAACGACCTTCGTGATGCCTTTCTCCTTGAACAGCGCAACGTTTTCCCGGGCCATCTTGTCAAAGACGAATTCATTGCCCAGCCGGCG
>JBAQPK010000173.1:0-4535 GCA_049305715.1 Desulfuromonadaceae bacterium
CATTTGCAGTAACCAACCCCAGCAGTACCACCCCGAACAGATCCATGTCGCGGCGTACACCGGCCCAGGCCCCCGAAGCGGCAAAAGCGGCTGTACCCAGAAGGTCCAGTGCATAGAGGAGGCTCACGAATCCCTACTGTATGCTTACCAGTTCGATCTCAAAGGTGACGTTTTCACCGGCCAGGGGGTGGTTGGCGTCAAAGGTGACCTGGTCTTCAGTCGCTTCAAGCACGACGACTTCAAGCTCCTCGTCGTCTTCATTGGAGAGGCTCAGTTCGTCGCCGACTTCAGGGATAAGGTCTTCAGGAAGTTCACTGCGCGGGACGGTGAAAATCTTTTCCTTGTCATACTCACCAAAAGCGTCGGCGGCAGCGATCTGAACGGTTTTTTTCTCGCCCGGGGTCATGCCGACAATTGCCGCGTCAATTTGCGGAAAGAGAATCTCTTCTCCAAGGATAAAGGTCATCGGGCCGCTTTCGTGACCGCCGCAGCCGCATTCTTCATCGTCTCCACAGCCGTCATCACAGCACTCGTCATCATCACATCCCATGTCTTCAAGGGTCGAGTCGAATACGGTTCCATCTTCAAGTTTTCCGGTAAAGTTGATTGTTACAGTGTTCCCTTTTTCTGCGTGTGCCATTTGATTGCCTCTCATTGCTTGTATGGTGATATGGTGCAACTGTTTAAAATACCGGATAGTTTGTTGTTCGTCCAGAAAAATATTATCAGTTCGCCGGTGAAATAATGTAACTATGCGAAAGGAGGTGTTCTTTTGTCGGTATACATTGCATTCAACAGAAAATCAGATCGCGATCGAATCCGCCTGTACTTAAAAGACGATAAACGCAGGGATCTGCTCAGGGATATGAAAAAAAGTAACGGCTAGTTGCGAGCCGGCTTTCCGGAAATATCAGGCAGGCTCGTCAGCGCGCTCTTGATGGTAAATGCGGGTGGTTGATGGGATCGGTCTTGCGGAGGCCGGTTATCCGGGCGGCGTCTGTATCGCCCCGATAGCGCGGTGTTGATATTGGAACAGCAGAAAGGGGCATGCCGGCCGGCATGCCCCTTTCTGTATGCGGTAATCCTAGTCTACCGATTTACGCAAGAAAGTCGGGATATCGTACTGGTCTTCATCTTCTTCAATAAACGAGACGGCAGGCCGGATTCGCGTGATGTTTTCGGTCTTCTCGCGATCCCGCTGGAAGGTCGGCCGGTCGAGGGATGCCGGGGTGGCGACATGTTTGTCTGCCAATGACAGGCTGCTTTTGCGGAAGTCGCGGCTTTTTTCAACATCAAAGCGGTCGCCGAAACCGGTTGCAATGACGGTTACCTTGATGTTGTCACCCATTCCGTCATCCCGGACGACACCGATCTTGATGTTGGCTTCTTCGTGAACTTTCTCGTGAACGATACGGTTGACGGTGTTGTAATCGTCCATGGTCATCGCTTCAGAGCCGGTGATGTTGACCAGCACGCCCTTGGCTCCCGAGATGTCGTTGTCTTCCAGGAGAGGGCTGGAAATGGCATTGTTAACAGCGTCGGCCGCGCGGTTATCCCCGCTTCCCATGCCGATTCCCATCATGGCCATACCGCGAACGCTCATGACCGTCTTGACATCGGCAAAGTCGAGGTTCATCAGGCCGGTAGAAGTGATCAGCTCGGAAATCCCCTGAACTGCCTGGCGGAGAACATCGTCTGACGGTTTGAACGCGTCGAAGAGGGACATGTTTTTGCTGGCCAGGCTGATGAGGCGGTCATTGGGGATAATGATCAGTGAATCGACATGCCTCTTCAATTCCGCGATGCCCTGATCGGCCAGTATCGAACGCGCTTTGCCTTCATAGGTGAACGGTTTGGTGACTACGCCGACTGTCAGGACACCGGTTTCACGGGCGGCTTCGGCGATAACAGGGGCTGCTCCGGTACCGGTGCCGCCTCCCATGCCGGCAGCGATGAAAACCAGATCGGCTCCCTTGATCGCTTCGGCAAGCTGTTCCTTGTTTTCAAGTGCCGCAGCCGTTCCAACCTCGGGCTTCGAGCCGGCTCCGAGACCTTTGGTCAATGCCCGGCCGAGCTGCAGCTTGACCGGAGCTTTCGAGGTGCGCAGTGCCTGGGCGTCGGTGTTGGCGACGATGAAATCCACTTTATGTATGGAGCTGGAAATCATGGTGTTGACCGCATTGCCGCCGCCGCCGCCAACTCCGATGACTTTAATGATAGCGCTCTGTTCAATGGTCTCATCAAATTCAAACATGCACTTTCCCCCTATGTTGTATGACATAAATTTAGTATGAGCGATGGAAATGTAACCTCTATTTGACCAAGAATCAAAGAAAAAAATAATATAATTTTTGCGGGAAAGAGGCGCCTTTAAAAAACAGAGTGTTAGATGGTTTGTGCGCTGAAACGGCGGTCAGCGGTCGTGTTGGAGTATGAGAAGAACGGACCGTTTAACCCGGGAGTCTCTGAAGGGTCCCAAGCTGTACGATGGTATGGGTCAGGATTAGAAAAACTCGCTGAACCACCCCTTCATCCGTCCGAAGACAGATCCGAACAGGTTTGCTTCGGGTTTGCCGGACGGGAATTCGCGGGAGCCGGAGTTGCGGCTTCCGTACACGACCAGGCCGACGCCCGTGGCGTATACCGCCGATTTTACAACATCGGTTAAACCGCCGATTTTTTGCGGGAGCCCGCGCCGTACCGGCAGATTGAAGATCTGTTCGGCCAGTTCCGGTATCCCTTCCAGGATGCTGGAGCCGCCGGTAATAACGACGCCTGATGCGATGGAATCTTCCAGTCCGGATTTGATGATCTCGCGGTTTACCAGCGAGAAGATCTCCTCCATGCGGGGTCCGAGAATTTCGCATAATACGTTGCGCGAGAGTTCACGCGGCTTGCGGCCTCCGACGCTCGGCACCTCGATCTTGTCCTCTTTACCGACCAGCGAAGCAAGGCAGCAGCCGTATTTCTGCTTGATTTTTTCGGCTTCGGCAAAGGGGGTGCGAAGTCCCACGGCAATATCGTTCGTGAGCTGATTTCCCCCCAGCGAGATAACCGATGTATATTTGATCGCGCCATCGGCAAAAATGGCGATATCGGTTGTTCCCCCGCCGATATCCACCATGCAGACGCCCAGCTCTTTTTCATCTTCGGAAAGGACAGCGTGCGATGACGCCAACTGCTCCAGTACGATGTCGGCCACATCCAGTCCGGCCCGGTTGCAGGATTTGACGATGTTCTGGGCGCTGGCCACGGCTCCGGTGACGATATGCACCTTTGCTTCCAGTCTGACGCCGCTCATGCCGAGCGGTTCGCGGATGCCGTCCTGTTCATCGATGATGAATTCCTGCGGCAGGATGTGGAGCACCTCACGATCCATCGGGATATTGATCGCTTTGGCGGCATCGATAACCCGGCGCACATCCTCCTGAGAAACCTCACGATTCTTGATGGCGATCACGCCGTTGGAGTTCAGCCCCTTGATATGCCCGCCGGCGATGCCGGCATAGACCGACTTGATCTCGCAGCCGGCCATAAGCTCCGCTTCCTCAATCGCTTTGCGGATTGCGCCCACGGTACTTTCAATATTGATGACGACACCTTTGCGCAGACCGCTGGAAGGGCTGGTTCCGATGCCGACAATATCGATACCATCTTCCGTGACATTGCCGACGATGGCGCAGATCTTGGTTGTACCGATGTCGAGGCCGACGATCAGATTATCCCGTTTTGTTGCTGACATACCGCTCCCCCCCGCTGCTTTAAGTGTAAACATGTAAGAATCAGCTCTTTTTGACGATGATTTTGTCGTTGTAATCGAGATCGATGTAATGAATTGACGGCAGCTGCACCATGAGACTCCGGTAGATGCGGGCGAACCGTTCCACTTTTGAGGGGAAATCCCCCGATCCGACCTTGACCGGAAGTGCTCCGGACGCGGTGAACAGTGTGAAGCCGTATCCTTCATCGTAATGAATCTCTGATACATCCGCAAGGATAAATGCACCTTTTTCACGTAATATCTTCAGGAGATCGCAGGTCGCCTCAAGCGCCTCTCTGGTCCCTTTCGGATTGCTCCCGATCGCTTCCTCGCTGAAGCCGGTGATGACCGGATAATCAAGCTTGTCACCCTGGTTAAGAACCTTGAAAACGTTCCCCTTCTTGTCAAGATAGTAAATGAACCCCATGTTGACGATTGCAACAGGCTCGCGTTCGGTGATGGTAATTGAAACGGTGTCGGGGAAATACCGGTTAATCTGCACCGTTTCAACCCAGGGGTTCTGCAGAATATGTTCTCCCATGCTCTTAAGATTCATGCGCAGCAGATCTTTACCCGGTTCGATACCGGCCAGACCGAGAATCTCGTCCCGTGTCAGGTGCCTGGCGCTCGAAACTTCAATCGACTTGAGAGAGAACACGGTTACCGACGCGAAGGCCCGATAAGAGCCATACAGGATGCCACCCGCCAGCGTAAGGGCAACCAGCCCCGCTGCAACGGTTTTCAGCGGGCGCAGATATTTCTTAAGATCCAGCGG
>JBAQPK010000174.1:0-1740 GCA_049305715.1 Desulfuromonadaceae bacterium
GATAAGGGGCTGCAGGTGTATCAGCTCAAGGATGGGAAGCCGGTCGCAGCCACGGTGAAAACCGGCATCGCCAACAACAGCGGCATTGAACTGGTCGAGAGCGGTCTCAAGGAGGGGGACGAGGTCATTATCGAGCAGGTCGGCGGTGAATCGAAGAAGAAGGGGGGAGCGGGCGGCTCTCCGATGGGGCCACGCTTCTAGTGAACAGCGTTATTTCCTTATCCGATATCCGCCGGGTTTTTACCATGGGAGACCAGCAGTTCGAAGCCCTCAAAGGGGTCTCCTTCGACGTGGCTCCGGGTGAGTTTGTCGCTATCATGGGGGCATCCGGCAGCGGAAAGTCCACGTGCATGAATATCATCGGCTGCCTTGATCGCCCAACTTCCGGCCGTTATCTTCTCGACGGCCTGGATGTGGGAGCCATGGCGAACAACCAGCTGGCCGAAATCCGCAACAAAAAACTCGGGTTCGTCTTTCAGGGATTCAACCTGCTCCCCCGTACCCCCGCGGTTGAGAATGTCGAACTGCCGCTGGTCTACGCCGGGCTCCACAGTAAAGAGCGCCGCAGCAAGGCCCTGATCGCGATGGAGCAGGTCGGCCTGTCGGGCAAGGAGAGCAATCACCCCAGCCAGCTGTCAGGCGGCCAGCAGCAGCGTGTGGCCATCGCCAGAGCACTGGTGAACAGTCCCGCTGTGATTCTCGCGGACGAACCGACCGGCAACCTCGACAGCAGCACCAGCGAAGAAATCATGGCGCTTTTTACCTCCCTCAACCGGCAGGGAATCACGATCATCATGGTCACCCACGAACATGACGTGGCCGCGTACGCGGGGCGACAGATAACATTTCGCGACGGCCGCATCATTTCGGACAGCCTTACCGGCCGGACGGCCTGAATATGGACTTTATCCAGACTCTCAAAATAGCCCTCAGGGCTCTGCGCACCAACAAGATGCGCTCGTTTCTGACCATGCTCGGCATCATCATCGGCATTGCCGCCGTCATTGCGATGATGGCGGTAGGGTCGGGGGCCAGTTATGTCATCTCGCAGCAGATCGCCAGCATCGGCAGCAACATCATCCTCGTCATTCCCGGCTCAACGACCAGCGGCGGCCTGCGCACCGGAAGCGGCGGCGCACAGACCCTGACCAGCGACGACGTCAAGGCGATCATGGCCGAGTGCCCATCGGTAAGTCTGGCGGCGGGTACCGTCCGCACGTCCTCCCAGGTCGTTTACGGCAATCTGAACTGGTCAACCGTTATCATGGGGGGCACCCCGGAACTGTTCGATATCCGCGAGTGGCCGGTATCCGCTGGGCGCAGCATTACGCAGCAGGACGTGGATTCCGCCGGCAAGGTCTGCCTGCTGGGTCAGACGGTCGCGGACAACCTGTTCGGATCGGCCGACCCGATCGGCAGTATCGTGCGCATAAAAAAGATACCTTTTACCGTTATCGGAGTTCTGGAGCGAAAGGGGCAATCCCCCCAGGGGACGGACCAGGATGACACCATTTTTGTGCCATTGCGTACAGCCCAGCGTAATCTGGTCCGCGCCCAGCACACCAATAATGTCGGAGCGCTGATAGTGAAAGCAAAAAGCAAAGAGTTGCTGGATAAAGCCGAGGAGGAGATCAACAGTCTGCTGAACCAGCGGCATCGGATTACCAACAGCAAGGAGCCGGATTTTTCGACCCGCAACCTGTCCGAAATCCTCGCGGTGGCGGAACAGTCGTCCAAGGC
>JBAQPK010000175.1:0-5313 GCA_049305715.1 Desulfuromonadaceae bacterium
GAAGGATACTGACCCGAAGAAGCCGTTGCAGCTGTTTCCGGAACTGAGGCTAAGCGTCAACGGCTATACTGGCGCCATGAGCAACTGGTGGAGCCGTTTCATTGACAGTGAAGTCACTGAGGATGACGCCGTTGATTTCAGGTCGCTGCGGACAACACTGCTCAACAAGCTTGAGAGCTGTGGCTACGTTGAGTCGCAGATTCAGCCATTGGCGGGGCACGCAGTCAAATCGACTCTTGGTAAGCACTACCTCTATAAAAAACCGGAACTCATGTTCGAGATGCTGAATCGCGTTGACTACGGCATTGACCTGAGTCGTCTCTATCGAGAATCGCCATGGATCTCGGCCAGCGACCGGGAAAAACTCCTGAAGGACAGCGGCGGGAAAAGGGGCTGAGGGGTTTAAGCGGGAAGGGTAGGATCCACGGTGCGGCGTCAGCGCGCGCCGTGGAGTTGTTGAACCCCTATACTATGATAGTATAGCGCCAGTTTGGCGTCATCACTAAATGCGGGGTCAGCAGACGGAACTGCCCCGCTCAATCTCGCGGGCCTGGCCGATGGCGGCAAGGGTCGCAAGCAGTTCTGCCACCTTTGTCGGCACTAGCGCGCTGGAAAGTGCGTGCCACCGTCTCTGCGGTAATAAGGCCGGCGGCGCCGGTCAGGGAGGCGCGGACAGCCTGCACTTGCTCCGGCAGGGTCTTGGGCCAAGGTGACTTGGCCTAGGGGTGGCGTCGGGTGTTGCCGTGTCCTCTTCTCCCAGCTCCAAGCCCTTGGCAAACTGTCCCCTTGGGGCTTCTAGTACTCAGGACGCAGTCAGCGGACGGTGCCCTGTGCCTCCTCCCGTGCCCATTCGGTGTTTAGGGCCACCTGCCGCGTAAGGAACTCCTCGTCCGGTAGGTCAGCCGGCCAGCCTCGGCCACGAAGGCGTCCAGATCGTAGTGCGGCTGGCGCAGGACCGAAACTAACCCCTGCTCTTTGGTCGCCTTCTCCTTGGCAGACAACGGTTCTCCGGAACGCAGCTTGGCCAGCACGTTGTACATGTCTTTCAGCCCCAATTCGGGGTGCAGTTCCTGCTGTCGCTTGCGGTGGGCGGCCAGTGCTTCGGCGATGGCGCGGATTATTTTGCCTCAAGTCGTCACTGGGCAGCAGGGAACAGGAACGTCTCGAAGCAGCGAATCTTGGCATACCACAAATAGACATATTTCCTGCTACTCCGCTATATTAAGATATCGCGATTGTTCAGGCAATATCCGCTTAACCGGGCTCATGCTGCAGCAACGGCCTTCTAAGCCGTAGAGTAAACCGTCTAACCTACATTAATCATTACAATTATCCATAATCGTCGCGACTTTTGTCGCGACTTTTTGTTTTGAACCCTGCGCCCTACCCCTGCTCCACAGCAGATCCCCTATTATAAAAGCGGCGACAGGTTGCCACCCCTGAAGCCGCTCTAACCGGCCGCAATATGCGAGCCACACCGTTATGGCTGCCGACGCCCGATCAGGTAGCGTCCGCCAGTAGGCGGCGCTGCTACTGGCTCAATGACTTCTCCATCATAAACAATGCCGGCCTGGGGCGGCTCAACGAACTGGGGTGCCGAAGGGCCTGTCGGCCGGAATGACGGATCGAACAGGTCCGCGTAGACGTGAGACGGTACATCGGCGTAAAGCTGTGCTATGCCGTTGTCCCGATCTCTGAGAGTGCAGCGGTATAGTGAACCGCCACGGGGCCCCCGGGGACTTTTGGCATGTAAATGGTCGTACAGTGCCTTGACCAATGCGGTCGGGCCTGTAAAGCGCACCTGTAATGTGCCGGTCATATCGTTTGCCCTCCATCGTCTAACATCTCCTCAACCTGGCGCTGACGCGGGTCATTCGCCGCCTGGAGGCGCTCTAAGTCCTCACCTTGCTGTTTGGTGTGCTTCTTTTTTCCTTTGGCGATATTCGGCTTTGGGCTACCATTGTTTTGCCCGCCCTTGGCTGCCGGCACCGCCTCAAGAGCTTTCAGCCGCGCACCCAGATTTGCAACCTGCTCCTTGGCCGCGATTTCAGCGGTCCGGGCTTGGCCCAGGGATGCCTCCATGTTCGCGATCGTGGTGAGACGTTCCTCGGCGATAGCGGCCGCCGCGCTGGCCAGGCCTTTGGCGGTTTCTGCTTCATCATGGGCACTGACCAGAGCGGCCTCAAGCCGGCTTATCTCGCTACCCCGTTCGCGCGCCGTCGCGGCGCTGTCTGCTGCTGCGGTCCTGGCGTCATCAAGCCTCTTTTGCATCTCGTCAAGGCAAGATCCCTTCTCGCTCATCAAGGCTGTCATGGCGGCTTCCAGGCTACTGATACGCATTGCCCGATCCTCGGCGAGAGCCGTGGCGCCGGCAACCGCGATCTTCATAGCTTCGAGCTGCTCATTGGCCCGCTCCAGATTCTCCAGCGCATCCTGGAGAGCATTCACTGCGTCGCTCTCCTCCCTTTCGGCATCCTCGATCCTGGCGGTGGCGTCCTGTCGCACCCGCTCCTCCAGGAGTTTAAACTCGTGACCCGCTTCAGACTTAATAGCCGTCAGGGCCTTGGCCAATCCCGCATCCAGGTCGTTCCAGATCTGGCTCAACACTGCTGCTCCGTGGTCCATAACGACCTTGATGGCCTCGTGCTGCGCCGGGGCCGGCTCGTCATTCTCCAAGGGAGTCAGATCACTGCCACCGGGCTTTGACGCCAAATACTCCGTGATCTTCTTCTGCACGTTCGCCGGATCACCGCCACAGCAACCGTTCTCCGACCGGGCCATAAAGGTCATTACACGTGCCCGCGACGGCTTAACCCCCTCCTTGAGGCAGTGTTCAACCGCCTTGGCTACCATCTCCATCGTGACCTGCTTTTTCTCGCTCATGGTTGTTTCCCCCTGGCACTTCTATTCGGCACCACTCAACGGTTCTTAACCGCCCGACTACCAAAAAAACGTAGCTACCGGCTACCGGCTACCGGTAGCTACCAAATCGTAGTGGTAGTGTCCCATGACGACGGGGCGTGGCGCAATGGGCCCAAGTCATTTTTGCGATAAAGTGGCTTTTGGTGCGGTTTCGCGGGATTTGAGACATGTCAAGGGCGGCACCGGTACGATGCCGCCTCTTTTTGCACGGGGCTGTTCCTGATCCCATAAAAAAGGCCGATCATCATCTGACCGGCCCAGGTTTCCTTATTTTTTCCCCCACAGCGGATCGTCGGCGAATTGCCACCATATCCGCGCCTCCGGGTTCTGCTCGTAAAACTCATCCTCGGCAAAAGAGAAGCGGTAAGCGGCAACGTAGTCAAGCAACACCCGATAGGCGGAGTTCACCTTCCGGATCATCTCAGGATCGTCACTGTTGCCGGTATCCGGATGGTGGCGTTTTACCAGCTCCCGATGGCGAACCTTGATCTCCTTGATGGAGGCCCGCTCACCCAGACCAAGAACCAGAAGCGCTTCATGCAAGTCGGCATAGGTCATGGCATAATCTCAGTGGGTCCAGTCGATGATCTTAGTGTCGGCACCGAGCTTTTTCTCGACCGCCCCTTTGATGGCCGCGAAATGTGGACAGGGATAGACCTACTGGCCGGCTGTATGAATCGCCCATATGCGCTTGACCTGGCTGATGCTACACCCTGACAGCATCGCTGTGCGTTTGATGGAATTGCCGGCGCCGCGCAGCGTGATGATTCGCTGGTGAACTGCGGTGTTAGCTACACGGCCGGTGTACTTACCCGCAGCCCTGGCAAGCTGGATGCCTTGTCGCTGACGCTCCCGTCGTGTGGTGTAGTCGTCCCTGGCCATCTGCAGAGCCAACTTAAGCAGCAGCGCCTGCACCGCTTCAAGTACTATTCGCGAAACTCCTTCAGTGCCGGCCACCAGATCCGTCAAATCGACTACGCCGGGCACCGAAAGGCGGGCGCCCTTTGCTTGGATGGCGGCAACCAGACGCTCCGCCTCTTCGAGCGGCAGCCGGCTGATTCGGTCGATCTGTTCAGCAATCACAACCTCGCCTGGTTGCAGATCCGCGATCATCCGCAACAGCTCCGGCCGGTCAGCTCTGGCTCCGGAGGCTTTCTCCTTGTACACGCCCGCGATGTAATACCCTGCAGCGCGTGCACTGTCCTCGATCCCCGCCTGCCTGGCGAGGTCTTGCTCTACGGTCGAAACTCGTTCATAAATCCGCGCTACCTGCATTGGTGCCTCCTGGTCAATTGAAGTCTGCCTGACTTGGCCATCTTGAAACGACTGGCCAATTTGTTCACTTTGCGATCTATTCTGGCCAGTCCATTGTTGGCCACTCTACCGCGCCACCATATACATATCAATGTGCGTGCCAGAAAAGGTGCCGAGGGCTTAAAAGTGCCACCCTCTTTCGAAGATGGCCAGATTGAGATTCCTTTCAGGCCATGGCGCTGGACAGTGCTGACGGCGGGTCAGACACAATGCTGGTGACCAGATTATTGACTCGATCACGAAGCGTTTGGTCGATCTGGTCGAATGTGTCAACGGCATCGCAGCGTTTTTTGAGCAGAACGACGGCGCCTTTCTTGGGGCCATCCGGCATACGACTAAGCAAGCGGGGAACTATTTCCTCCACCCACACCCTGAATGCATCGATGTAGCAGTCCCTTACATCGTCGCTTGGCCATTCAGCGATCCACGCCCAGATGGACTTTCCGGATGTGGCCGCCTCCATTATAGATTCGTTGCTGACGAGCGACTCCTGAAGCATCCCGTCGATGCAGTAAAAACATATGTGCCCACTACCGAGCAGACCCTCAACGTCGTTGACGTGCGACACTTCCAACCACTTGTTGAACTGAGGATTGCCGATGTTGTAATAGGGGAAGTGTTGTTGAACCGCGAACGCGAAGTCGTAGTCTTCCCGCCGCACGCAGCGCGGCCTGTATTCAAAAACCCCTTCATCATCGCCAAAGAGATCAAACTCTTCAGGCTCGGTCCACGTATAATCATGTATCCCAACACGCATCAGCTCACGCTCCAGATCCACCATGAAGGAGTTCATGATCTTGAGGTCGAGCTCCCAGGCCCTCATGTGTTCAGAACCAAACGTACCGAACCGATTCCTGTCGGGCTCTACCGACCAATAATATTTAACACTAGCATCACTATGTTCATTGATGTCTACGGAGACACTTGCATAGTCGTCATCCAGTGTGATTCGACCACCACCGGTCACCGCAGCTTTGATTTCGGCGACCACATCGGCGATGTCCATTTCTTGCGCAGTCCGTGATGAATACGCGGAACCATCATGCAAACTGAATAACACCATGTAAACCATTCGTC
>JBAQPK010000176.1:0-2504 GCA_049305715.1 Desulfuromonadaceae bacterium
GCTTTACATAGATGCCGGACAGGTTGTTCAGCGCTACCCGGGACAGGGGATCCAGGGGATCCCATGCCAAAGCTTTCAGGTAGTAATTCCGGGCTGCTTGGATACTTCCACACCGTTCGGCCTGGTATCCCAGAATATGCAAGGCCTCTCCATAGGCACCTGCAATGAAATTATCGTCGGGGCCATACCTGAATCCATCCCGGGATTTGATGACGGCATCGCTCCAAAGCGTTACAGAATCCTGCCAAACGTCGACGCGTTTCCATGTTACCGCTGACAGGGCCAGTAATACGGCACAGTATACTATTCTTAAAGGTATAAGCTGGCGCGACGGGCGAATCCCTGGCTCGGAAATCAGGAGATGGGCGACGATGGCAGCAAAGCCCAGCATGGGAAAGTAAAGATACCGGTCGTTCATCAAGGTAACCAACGGAATGATGTTAGACACCGGCAACAGCCCGATTGGAATCAGTGAACACCAGAAGAAGATCACACGATTCTGCCGGTAAAGATACACCCAGGAGATTGTGAGTATAACGACGAGCAGTGCCGACAAAATGACTTCGGTGTCCAGTACGGTTTTTATCGGCTCGTTGTAAATAATGCTGAGCTGCGCGGGGACGAGCAGCAGTATCAGGTATCTGCTAAACGTCGGCAGCATATTGATCAGGGTGATCAGAGGTGTCCCGCTCAGATAACCGGTCCTGCCGGAGCCTTCTTGGGTGTAAAGTGCCACAAGGGAACAGGTTACAGCAAGCCCGATGTAGGGCAGTTTGTCCCGCACAAGCCGCCACAAGGTCTCACGTTCCCGAAAACAGATATCGTAACAAATCAGGATGAGAGGGAGGACCACTGCAGCGGACTTGGAGAGCAGTGACAGCGTAAAAGCAGCCAGGGATAGGGCATAGAGAGCGAAGCGGCGATGTTCCCTCCAGCTGAGGTACGTCAGGAAGGATAACAGGAAAAAGAACATGGCCAGCAGATTCTTGCGCTGTGATATCCATACCACCGACTCCACCTGTACGGGATGGCAGAGGAAGATGGCCGCTGCAGCCAGGGCGAAACGGTAACGACCGGTTATCCGCGCCAGGGTCGCATAGTAGAGGATGGCATTGGTGGCGTGGAGAAGGATGTTTGTAAGCTTGAAACCTAAGGCATTGAACCCCCACAGGGTATAGTCGAGAATGTAGGAGATGATATGAAGCGGCGCGTAGTTGCCGACATATTCCTTTGTGAACGCATACCGTATGTTTTCAAGGGTGAAGCCCATGATGTCCGGATTTGCGGTGACATAAATATGGTCATCCCAATTCTCGAGAAAATCCTGGCCGAGTCCCTTGCCATAAAGCATAAATGCCGCCAGCAGGAGCAGCATAACTGGCACCAGATCAAGTTTAGTTTTTTCATACCAATCTTTAATCAAGTTGCAATCCTGAACCGATGTAGCCGGTAAGAGGCGAAATCCGAGAGACATTTTCTGCGCAAAAATCGGAAGGGGGTAAGTGAATCGCGGCCTGAGATTGCAGGGTGCGTAATGCTGTTAAAGCACTAAAGCCGCTCCATCCCCATGGGCTTGCTCTCAGAAAAGAACTTCTGGCTACCGTAAAGACAAAAAGCGAAGCAGAGGGAAAGCTAGGGACACTCACCAGTTTTTGTGCGAGGCCGTCGCGGTTTCCTGAAAGTACAAACTTATATAATGGCGTATGACGGCCGTTATGTCAATACCGCACCACAAAAGCTGATGCTCCTGTTTGAAAACCCTCAAACTTTCCTCACCTCACCACTCGATAGATCAAGATAGGTTCCCCAGGCCTTTTTGTACTTGATTTGTATTTATTGTAATCTATGTGCGATGACTGAACCGCATATTCCAGCAGAGGAGGAAGTCGGATGAGAAGAATCGGAAACAGAGCGGTTGGTTGGTGTCATCGGTGGTAACGGCACCGGATTTCCCTATGTGTAAAATTTTTTACACATGCTTCAATCCCTCGCTACAACTGCCTTTGCAAGATTTTTTTAAAAAAGTGTAAAAAATTTTATAATCTAGCAATCCCTTGCCGCCACTGCATCCGCAGACTTTTAACAATAAAGTGTAAAAAACTTTACAATTTTAATGACCAAAACCCCCTCTTTTCAATCCGTATTCGGCGTAATAGTCATATAACACCTGAAATTACAGGCGGTTATATTGATGGCACGGATATTGGTCTATACGTCGCAACGGCATTGCGTCGTATATCTTTTTTGAGGAGGAAGTACTGATGAGAAGAATCGGAACCAGAGCGGTGAGTTGGTTGGTGGTGGCGGTGGTAACGGCGATGTTGTCGCCGGTGTCTATGTCGTTTGGATCGCAGAACGGGCCCGATACGATCAACTCGGCGGCGATCATTGCCGCCGATGGTGTCAGCGGGCAAACCCTGACGACAGGGAGTGGGGTCAAAACGGGGCATATTCAGGATGGGGCGGTGACCGCTTCAAAACTGGGAATTGTCTGTGCTAATGGA
>JBAQPK010000177.1:0-2461 GCA_049305715.1 Desulfuromonadaceae bacterium
GGTATAGCTTGAATATGTTTACAATCCTACCTGACTTCGCTTTAATCATGGGCTCAAGGAATGCGCGCGACACGGAAATTGGACCCGTCAAGTTGATCGCGGCAATTTAATCGCAAATTATATGTGCCATTCACTCTCATTTTCTAAAGTTTACTTCTGGGCTTTGCATAAGTAAAATATATTGTTATTATTAATGCCATATATTTTGATTATGAATTGAGGCTGAATGAATGGCTATTGGTACAGGGTTAGGTGTTCTTTCATGGCGGTATCGTGGCAGAGAGCCTCAGATACCTAATCTATGAAGGAGGCTTCCCGCTTAGATGCTTTCAGCGGTTATCCTTTCCGTACGTGGCTACCCAGCGACTGCGCCTGGCGGCACACAGAGCAAGATTCCAGCGATGAGTTTGTGGAGAGTCTGTGGCGAGAGACGGGGGGAATCCAGAGAAATGTAAATTCCCAAAATGTCTCTTGACGACATAATTCAAGTTGCCCGGTTGTTTGGAGTAGGCGTGGAATTGCTGCGTCAGAGGAACCGGGTAAAAGAGCTTGTCGATGTCAGGGCAATCATCTGCTACCTGGCGGTAAGGGAATGCAATTTCAACGGAGTTGCCGTTGCCAGAGCGCTTAACATGTCACGCTCGGGAGTGAGTATGGCGGTGAGGCGGGGAGGGGAGATTGTTAGAGGGAAACAAACACTTCGTGCTATCAATCGACAAATCAACTACGTTCGCCATACTCAAAGAAACGCCATCACAATTAACTGGCAAGGAGTAATCCCCCATTGTTTTAGTTCCACCCGTAACTCTGCATGTACTTGCCGATATGCTTTGCCAAGGATAAACCCAGCACTATGCTCGACATCAATCTCAATCACGACCAATTTTCTCTTCACTATTGTGTGTGCAAGATCCTGAAAGACTTCGATATTTGCCTAGCGCCATGAGGGGGAAACAGTTTCGGTATATATGGTATTTGATCATGAAATACTTGGGAAAACCGGTGCCGGTGTATGCCTCTTCGTTCCAACTGCCGTCAGGATTCTGTGTTTCAAGTAGGTACTCAATTCCTCTAAACACAATTACGGAATCTACTTTTCCAGCGGCCATGAGAGCCAGGAGCGCCCATCCTGTCTGTGAGACGGTACTTTCACCGATACCTGCCAGCGCCGGATTACTGTAGGACTCACACGTTTCGCCCCAGCCTCCATCCGGATTTTGGTGGATGATAAGCCACGCAACGGCCTTGCCAATCCAGGGCTGTGTCATATCCTCACCAATTGCAGCAAGCCCGGACAGCACAGACCACGTGCCGTAGATGTAATTAACCCCCCAGCGTCCCCACCAGGAGCCATCAGCTTCCTGAAATTCGCGGATGAATTTCAGAGCATGCAGGGCAGCAGGGTGACTTTTGCTGGAACAGCCGAATGTCCCCATCAACTCCAACATCCTCGCGGTAAGATCGGCGGTCGGTGGATCAATAAGAGCTTCCATGTCGGCAAAGGGGATCTTGTTGAGGATATGCTTCGTGTTATCTTTGTCGAAAGCTCCCCAACCTCCATTTTTACTCTGCATACCAAGACACCAAATGAAGCCGCGCTGTATCGCATTTCTTTTGATTATATTGTTTCTGACTGCAACATCCTTAATTGCCATCGACACAAAGGCGGAATCGTCCACGTCAGGATACAAGTCGTTATGAAATTCAAAGGCCCAACCGCCCGGTTTCAGATCAGGTGATTTGACTTTCCAGTCTCCGGGAACTCGCACCTCTCGGTCGATAAGCCATTCAGCCGCCTTAACCAGAGCCGGATGGTCTTTAGGCATATTTGCATCCTGCAACGCTTTCAACGCCAGCGCCGTATCCCAAACAGGTGAAACGCACGACTGAAGAACCAGCGTGTCTTTATTCTCCAGGGAGAAGTTTGCCAGCGCCTTCAACCCCTTCAACATGACAGGGTGTTTGTTGTCATAACCAATGCAGTGCAGAGCAAGGATGGCATTCAACATGGCCGGTTGAATGCCTCCCCAGTCTCCACTTGATTCCTGATGATCAAGAATCCACTGCTTGGCCTTATCAATCGCATTCTGCTTGAGCGGTCTGATCGGATTGGCTTCATAGACCTTGAGTAGGTGGTCTATGCCGATAAAGAAGTTCTTCCAGTTCAGGATGCCGTCTTCCCTGGTAATGGTGTAGTCGATGAGGCGCGGCGGACGCACATACAGTTCCTGAACACGTGCCCAGGACGGTAATTCATGAACCGGACGTTTCGCCATGACCACGGAGAGTGGAATAATGGTGGACCTTGACCAGCTGGACAGCTCATATGCATTGAAATACGCCCAATTGGGTAGCAGCATCAACTCGACCGGCATAGAGGGAACCCCCAGCCAGGAATACTCACCGAAAAGCGCTAGAAAAATCTTGGTGAAGACCCGCGCCTTGAAGATACCCCCTTTTG
>JBAQPK010000178.1:0-3128 GCA_049305715.1 Desulfuromonadaceae bacterium
GGGTGTGCAGTGTCGGGACGGCGGGAGCACCGGGTGCAACAGGAGCTACTGGCCAGCAGGGTCTAACTGGTGCCACAGGACCACAAGGCCCTGCTGGCATTGCTCCCCATTACGCCAATGTGGTTGTGGTGGCGAAGAGTGGCGGGGATTTTACCGACCCGGTGGCGGCGGTAAATTCAATTACCGATGCCTCGGAGAACAATCCATATTTAATCAAAATTATGCCTGGAATTTATAATATCGATGCGCAAACAATATTTTTGCCGCAATATATAGACATTGAGGGTTGCGGTAGCAATATTACAAAGATAATATCATCTGGCGAAAATTCTCTGCTACGCGTTGCTGCAGACTCAGTTATCAGAGACATCTCGTTGGAAGGCCCTTCTTTTACAGTTTGGTCAGATACAGGTTGTTCATTCAAAAATACGACAATCAGAGGTGGAAATGCTGTAGTGGGGGTCAACGGGACTACTTATATTGATGATTCTGTGATTATTGCGAGTCACAATTGGCCTGGCAATGCTGTGACTATATATAATGATGCAACCGTTAGAATTAATAATTCTAGGATTAAGGGTGAAAATGTTGATACAGTAACAAACAATAACAATGGTATTACGTATATTTCAAATACAATGATAGAAATGAGCGGGTTTTCAAACCCATCGGTCGGAGCGAAATGCTTTAATGTGTTTAATGAAAACCTTGACCCTATTTGTCAGTACTGATTTTTTATAATACTACCGCTCAAGTGTTCAGAATCTTGAGCGGTAGTTTTTTTTTGGCAACGCGCACACCTGCGAATTGAAACAGCGCAACTATATGCAATGTTGCAATTGCTAGGTGCCAAGTCATAGACAGATGATAAAATCAGATGCGACGCTTGTAAAATTAAAAAGGCGAAGCAGCATGAAGGGGCAAAACAAGACCAACCATTGGAGTTTGAAAGCTACTAAAATGTGGGCGTGAGACATATTTATGGTGAGTCCTTTCAGACCGCCGCACGACCGACATTCCCAGGAAGGGATTAGGGGGACGCCCTGAAAGCGCCGGTAAAAGCCGGCAAAGGGTAGGGGGTGAAATCCCTTACGTGGCGTCGCTGGAAGACAAAATAGTGCAACAAGCAATGACGACAGTATTCCAGCAAATCTAAGAAGTGGTTTCTGGGTTTCAGTTACGGAGCAATATTACATATAGAGGACGCCCTTTATATATTTATATTTCGAAGATTTCATGCTGGATTCTCTCAAATGTAAATATGTCAAGGGCGTCCTCTTGGCTACTCCCTAACCCATATTCTTCGCTCAAGGCAGGATATGGTGTCAAGGAAAGGGACGGCGACACTTATGGCCGCTTCCAGGTTTTCTTCCCGATTTCCTGTAAAAGGGCAGAAGCCATGCCTGCATCAATTTCTTTCAGCCTGTTGTATTGAGCCATTGCCGAGTTGACATTCCCCCGTTCTGTATAAGTCAACCCTAGGTTGGAAATTGGCGCGGCATACCGGTGATCAAGCCGTATCGCTTCCTGCAACGCATCAATTGCCGGAGCCGTATTGCCGATGAGACGGTATACGTTCCCGAGATTGTTCCATGTCGGGGCATTGAGCGGGTTGATTCTCAATGCTTCACGGTAGTGCACGATCGCCCCGGTCATATTTCCCTCGTGGTATTCTACAACGCCGAGTACGTGATGCGCCATCCAGTTGTCTTTCGTGACCGCCAGCGCGTGGGTGAAGAGGGTATGCGTATCGCGCCAATACAACACCTGTCTATGGGTAGTGACGGTCAACAATGCAAGTATGGTTATGCTTCCGGCCAGGAGAATCCGCCTTCTGAAACGCAATCGACGGGTGATTTCGAAAATCCACCAGATGATGGCGATGAAAAGACCGATAAGAGGGACATAGGTATAACGATCAGCCACGGACTGGGCGCCGGTTTTTAAAATGCCTATAACGGGAAGGAGGGTAACGAGGTACCAGAGCCAGCCGAAAAGCAGGTAAGGGTAACGCGAGCGGATCTTAATTGCTAAAATGGTGATGAACACCAATAAAATCAGGGATATTCCAACCGGAGAAGCTGTCGCGGCTGATAAATCCAAAGGATAAAAAATGGCGAGATCTACCGGCCAAAACATCTTTCCGATGTAGGTGAAGTATGAAACGGGGGCATTGCCGAGATGAAACAGGATTACATTAATATTCAGTTGGCTTACCGCGCCACCCTGCTTCTGAACCAGAAAAGTGATCGCGGCCGATGCGGCTGCAAGGAGCAAAAACGGGACTTTCTCCAGGAGAAGGGCCAAGGCTTGTGAATACGGAGACACGGGCCAGTTTTTTTCCTGCGGCCGTACAAACCTCTGAAGCGGCCACCAGTCGAGCAATAAAAGGATAAAGGGAAAAGTGACCGCCATCGGTTTGGCAAGCAGGCTGAAAATGAAGAGGCCCACGACCACGGAATAGCGCCCCGGGCCGGGAGATTTTACATACCGGGAATAGGCAATAAGGGCAAGTAGCCAGAAGAAAGTGTACAACAAATCCTTCCGTTCCGCGACCCAGGCAACGGATTCTACATGGAGAGGGTGTATGCTGAACAACACGGCAATCAGCGCACTCTGCCATTCGGACTTTGTTGCCTGGCGAAAAAAAAGAAAGAGCAGGATTGAATTTACAACATGAAGCAGCAGACTCGAAAAATGATGCCCGGCCGGGACAAGGCCAAATAATTGACAATCCAGAATATGGGAAAACCACGTCAACGGATGCCAGTTGCTGCATTCAGTCGAAGTGAAGGCCCATATCATGCTCTCTTTAGTGAAGCCATTTTGGACATGCGGGTTGTTGACCACATAATCCGGATCATCAAAGCGTATAAAATCATGAGATAATATCCCGTGATAGCCGATTGATACGAGACCCAGAATAATGAATATAATCAGGGCAGTTTTTTTCATGCTCCCGCCCCGATAATATAATCAGCTGGATAGGCGGAGGCAGCCGAACTGATCGCCGGCACAGCAAGGGTTGAGAAGACGGCGGAGGCAGAATTGGGGACGCTCTTTACATATTCACATTTAGCAATTTCACGATATCCACACCCTCTACCCTGACAACTTCCTCCCCTTTT
>JBAQPK010000179.1:0-1806 GCA_049305715.1 Desulfuromonadaceae bacterium
CCATCGGAGCGCTCGGCTGCTTCAGTTTTTTCCCCAGCAAGAACCTCGGCTGCTACGGAGACGGCGGACTGATCACCTGCGCCACGGAGGAGCAGGCGGAGCAGATCAAGGTGCTTCGCAACCATGGCAGCCGTGTCCGCTACCATCACAGCGTAA
Source organism: Desulfuromonadaceae bacterium (assembly GCA_049305715.1). Lineage (GTDB taxonomy): Bacteria > Desulfobacterota > Desulfuromonadia > Geobacterales > Pseudopelobacteraceae > JACRCG01. The sequence continues at coordinate 157 of JBAQPK010000179.1, forward strand.
TCGGTTACAACAGCCGTCTTGATGACATTCAGGCGGCTATCCTGCGGGTAAAACTCCGGAAAATTGATAATTTCAACAGCGGCCGCCGCCGCGTAGCCCACCTGTACTCCGAACTGCTCCGCGACATCGTTACCGTGCCGTATGAAGATGGCAAGGGTGTACACGTGTATCACCAGTATACCGTTCTGACAGATCGCCGCGATGTCATCATGGCAAGACTGTCTGAAAAGCAGATTTCATCAGCCGTCTACTATCCCATCCCGCTCCACAGGCAGGACGTCTTTGCCGAGGCGTACGCCGGGCTGTCCCTTCCGGTGTCGGAGGACGTGGCCAGTCGCTGCATGTCGCTGCCGGTTTACCCGGAAATGCCTGAAGAATCGGTTCGTCTGGTCGCGCAGACAATTCGAGAGGCACTGGTTGGATAACGCCCCTCGCCGCATCATGATCGTGGCCGGCGAGGCCTCCGGCGATATCTACGGAGCCGACCTCGTCACCGAAGCCCTGAAGATTGCTCCTGATCAGCTCTTCTTCGGAATCGGCGGGGCCCGGATGCGTGAGGCCGGGGTTGAAACGCTCGTAGATTCAAGCGTCATGGCGGTTGTTGGCCTCATAGAGGTCATCAAGCACTTCGACGTAATTTCGGCAGCCTTCAAGAGGTTGAAGCAGATTATCCTGAACGACCCTCCCGAGTTGCTGATACTGATCGACTATCCCGGCTTTAATCTGCGGCTGGCCAAGGTTGCCAGAAAGGCCGGCGTAAAAGTACTGTACTACATCAGCCCGCAGATCTGGGCCTGGCGGCAGGGGCGGGTCAAGAAAATCGCCCGACTGGTTGATCATATGGCCGTCATACTTCCCTTCGAAGCATCCTTCTACCAACGAGCCGGAGTGCCGGTAACCTTTGTGGGACATCCCATGCTTGACCTGGTCAACGTAGTTCTGGACCGTTCAGACGCCGCTGCCAGCTTTGGTCTCGATCCGACACGCAACATTGTCGGCCTCTTTCCCGGCAGCCGTCATAACGAGATTGAGCGCCTTCTCCCGGTTATAATCGCGGCCGCCGCCAGATTGAAAGAGCAGTTCCCGGATATCCAATTTATCCTCCCGCTCGCATCCACGCTGAAAAGCGACGATATCGTTCCGCTGCTGACTGCGGCAGATCTTGACGTCACCATAACCCGCGACCGGATCCATGACATGATCCGCGCATGCGACGCCGTTATCTCCGTTTCCGGCACGGTAACCCTTGAAATTGCCCTGGTTGGAACGCCGATGGTGATCATTTATAAACTCGCACCGCTTACCTATCAGCTTGCCAAACGGCTGGTGAAGGTTCCCAACATCGGTCTCTGCAATATTATTGCTGGTGAAACCGTTGTCCAGGAACTGATCCAGGACAAGGCAAACCCTTCGGCGATTGCCGCCGAAGTCGGAAGATTGCTCACCGACCAGACTTACAGGGCAGCAATTGTACGCAAGCTCGGTGAAATTCGCGCAAAGCTGGGGCGCGGGGGAGCATCGTCACTCGTCGCCCGACTGGCCCTCACGTTATGCGGACGGCGCGACAGCACGGAAGCAGAAACCATGGATCAAGGCAATGAATAAATTTATCTGGCTGTTACAAGCTGTTTTCTTCTACCTGTTTACTTT
>JBAQPK010000180.1:0-2493 GCA_049305715.1 Desulfuromonadaceae bacterium
GCTGCAACGTCCCCGGCATCTACGCCACCCGCACCCTGGAAAACCCCAAGGACAAGATCCTGACCGCCCTGCTGATCCCGCTCATGTCCTGCGGGGCGCGTCTGCCGGTGTACGTGCTCTTTATAGGGGTCTTTTTCCCGGACAATTCCGCTTCCGTACTCTGGACTCTGTATATCATGGGTATCGTGCTGGCTATATTCATGGGATTTGTATTCAAAAAGACCCTTTTCCGCGGCGAGGCGCCGATGTTCATCATGGAACTGCCGCCGTACCGCATGCCGTCCTTCACCAGTCTCTGCCTTCACACCTGGGAAAAAGGGAAACACTTCCTGGTCAAGGCCGGCACGTACATTTTTGCCGTCTCGATCCTGGTCTGGTTCATGCTCAACCTCCCATGGGGAGTGGAGCATAAAAAAGATTCATACCTGGGACAGGCCGGACAGATCATGGCGCCCGCCCTGGCTCCGCTGGGATTCGGCACCTGGGAAGCGGCCTCATCACTGATTACCGGCGTCATCGCCAAAGAGATCGTGGTCGGCACCATGGGGGAGATCTACACCCCCAAGCATAACGACGATGAAAAGAAGGAAGTTCCGACGCTGGGGGAGGACCTGAAAGAGATCGTGGTTTCATTCGGGACCGCAGTTAAAACAGCGGTCACCACGCTGTTGTATATCCCCGGAGAGGAGGAAAAGGAGGAAGACATATCATTGCTGAAGCAGGCGATCTTTGCCGGATTCACGCCGCTTTCATCCTTTGCCTTCATGGCTTTCGTACTGCTCTACATGCCGTGCATGATCGTGCTGGCCGCCATGCGCCAGGAGTTCGGCACTTGGAAATGGGTCGGAGTCGGATTCGTGTACCAGACCGTACTGGCCTGGACGGTGGCGATGATCATCTACCAGGGGGGAACACTCCTGGGACTGGGAGGGTGACATGGGTGCCTGCGATATAATTCTGGTAACCCTGATTTTGGGAGGAGCCTTCTGGCTCCTCTACCATTCGCTTTGGAAGAAAAAAGGGTGCTGTCAGGGGTGCGACAGTGTAACATGCAACAAGAAATAGCCACGTTACAATATGGCGTGGAAGGGAGTCTAACCACCTAATTACCAGAGGGAGAAACGGACATGAAAAAAATCATCGCATCGATCGGCTTCACAATCATGGCGGCATCGGCGGTACATGCCCAGGAGACAACCTGGAGCGGCAGCATCAAGGGGATCGTGGAAAAGCAGTGCCTCGGTTGCCACGGCCCGGATTCTGCCCCGGAATATCCGGCGTTCAAGAAGGAAAAGGATAAATGGCTCGCCAAGGGTCTGGCAATGAGGATGGACACCTACAGTCACCTGGTTTCCTTTGTCGGCTGGCCCAATACCGGAGCGATGATGAGGAGGCTCGACGACGGAAAGGGTGTCAAGGATGGCAAGCCGGGCAACATGTACCAGCACCTGGGGGGCACGGAGGAGGAACGTCAGAAGAATCTGGCCCTTTTCAAGGCCTGGGTCGGGAACTGGTCCCTGAAACGTTTGCCTGAAACCTCCAAAGAGGAGTTGAACGGCATAAAGGTCAAGTATTGACCGGTGACCGGGGCGTCGGGTCCCGATTTAACAACTGAGCATTGTCCATTGCCACCTGTTGTCCCGGACATAACGGCAGAGGGCGCCAGATTGACGTATTGACTAAAAGCGGTATTAATGTCAAAAAGGAGCTCAAGCGTATCAGCAGGGTAAGGCCCCGCATACCACACAACAAAGGAGTTTAGAATGGCCAAAGCATCTGCCCGTCACATCCTCGTGGCAACCAAGGAAGCGTGTGAAGCGCTGAAAGCAAAAATAGAAGGTGGAGAAGATTTTGCGGCGTGCGCCCGTGAAAATTCCGCATGCCCATCCGGCAGGGATGGCGGCAATCTGGGCGAATTCGGCCCGGGACAGATGGTAAAGGAATTTGACACCGTTGTGTTTTCCGGTGAGGTCGGCAAGGTTCTCGGGCCGGTGCAGACCCAGTTCGGCTATCATTTGATTGAAGTAACCAAACGCACGGCATAAACCGGGGAAAGATGAACCATGAAGTTACTTGATGGTAAAATATGTGCTGAAAGTCTGGTTGCGGACATATCCAGGCGGGTAGCCGGGTATGTTGACTCTGGTTTACGCAAACCGCATATGACCGTGATCCTGGTTGGGGAGCATGCCCCCAGCGAATCATACGTTAAATCGAAGATCAAGTCGTGCCAATGTGCCGGTTTTGAAAGCGCGCTGCTCCGTTTTCCCGAGAGTGTCACCGAGGCGGAACTGCTGGCGAAGATTGCCGAGATTAATGCCGACCCTGCCACTGACGGTCTGATTGTCCAGCTGCCGGTGCCGAAGCATATCAATCCGCAGAATATCATCAATGCGATCGACCCGGAAAAGGATATCGACGGCTTTCATCCGACCAATTTCGGCCGGATGACCCTGGGACAGAAGGCGTTCAGGCCTGCCACCGCCTATGGTA
>JBAQPK010000181.1:0-5000 GCA_049305715.1 Desulfuromonadaceae bacterium
GTCCTCGTTCCTTGCTTTTATCATCATACTGCTGATCACCGGAATCTGTGCCCATATCATTGGTAATGTCGTAACCGCTGCACTGCGGCTTGTCATGATGGGCGGCCTGAATAGGCTTGGGGGGTTACTTATCGGTGTTGCCGAGGGGGCCCTGTTGCTCTGCATGGTTTTCAGTATTGCCGCCTCACGCTTCATGCCGGAGCAGCTGCGTAACAAGATTCATGCGACAGAGTCCGCTAACATGCTGGCTCAGACCGGAGACCGGTTTCTCTCGGAATGGCGCAATACAGATGGTCAGAAGAAATGATACCTGAAGAGAAGGTGCGAGAAGTTGCCGAGCGGCTTTCAATTGTTGAGGTCGTTTCAGATTATGTCCCGTTACGGCGTGCAGGTGGCAATTTCCTGGGACTTTGCCCGTTTCACGCCGAGAAAACACCATCATTCAATGTGAATCCGGCTCGTGAGATTTTCCACTGTTTCGGGTGCGGCGCCGGCGGGAATGCATTCTCTTTTGTCATGAAGATCGAGGGGGTCAGTTTTCCCGAAGCGGTCAAACTGCTTGCCAGAAAAGCCGGGATTGAAATCGAGGAGCGGCAGCTTACTCCTGCTGAAAAGAAATCACAGGATGAATACGCCCAGTTTCTCCGGATTAATGACCTGACGACATCATTTTACCGTTCTGTTCTTCAGAATGGCCCGGATGGGGAACCGGCCCGGAAGTACCTTGACAATCGTTCGGTCGAGCCCGGTATTTCGGAGGCCTACCGGCTTGGATTTGCACCTGACCGGCGCGATGGCCTCGTGAAACACCTGAAAAGCAACGATGTCAATCTCGACAGTGCACTTAAACTCGGCATAGTCCGTAAATCCGATTCCGGCTGGTATGATCTTTTCCGCAACCGCCTGATCTTCCCGATCCGGGATGCCCGTGGTCAGGTAATAGCTTTTGCCGGACGGGTACTGGATTCGACTCTGCCGAAATACATCAACTCACCCGAATCTCCGCTCTATCACAAGAGCTCCGTACTTTTCGGGCTTGATATGGCACTGCCGTCAATCAGAACCGGAAATTCTGTTATAATTGTCGAAGGATACTTTGATCATCTCGCATTGTACCGGGCAGGTGTCCAGAACGTCGTTGCAACCTGCGGGACCGCACTGACCGGCACCCACGCAGGACTGGTCAAGCGACATGCTGAAAGGGTCTACACCCTGTTCGACAGCGATAATGCCGGAAAGAAAGCAACCATTCGATCGATGGAGCTTTTTCTCGAACAACGCATTCCGGCGTATGTCATTTCTTTACCTGCCGGCGATGATCCTGACAGTTTTCTGGCCTCACACTCCAGTGAAGCCTTCGCTGCCCTGCGTGACAAGGCGCGGCCTGCTTTTGACTATTTCGTACGCTCTCTTCTGGCGGAAACACCACCCGATAGCGTCGACAGCAAAGTCAGGATTATCGATGATATCGTTCCCCGTTTCCGCAAGATTGCCGATTCGGTTGAACGGGATTTATATGAAAAGGAAATTTGCAGATTGCTCGGGATAACGACTCATGCGTTTCGCAAGCGCATGGGGGGGGGAGACCTCACGCACCGGGAAACCCAGTCAAGCCAGAGCAAAACAGAACTGACGGGAGACAATGTTCAGGATATCCTGCTGGCATTATTACTGAATTACCCTGAGGCACGGGAAGAAATAGTACGGATTGGCCTTGAAACAATCTTCAGAGATGACTACCTTGAACTTGCCCGCCTGTTGCTTGACCGTCTGACCGGTTCAGATGAAAGCCAGGTATTGAGCCAACTGGCGGAAACAATAGAAAAGCCGGCGCAAAAAACGCTTTTTTCGCGGATTATGGTTTCAGATGGTTATCTGGCAGATATTGAGTGGCGTGCCGTTTTGGATCAATGCACACGAAGCCATGAAAAGAAGCAGCTCGGATCGATCAAGGATATAGCCGCCCGTCTGGCTGTGCTGGACCCAGGCAGTGACGAATACGGACTGCTTCTGAAGCAGGCTGACACTTTGCGTACACGCAAATCGAGACTTTAACACAAACTGCTGTTCCCTTGAGGTGAATACACATGGCAAAGAAAAACATGGATGACGTTAAACAGCTGATCGATATCGGCAAGGAAAAGGGATTCTTAACGTTTGACGAGGTCAATGACATACTCCCTCCTGACATAGCAACCGATCAGATTGACGACGTTATGGGTATGTTTGGAGACCTGGACATAGAAATCGTTGATTCTGCCCAGAAGATCAAGATACCGAAAATGAAAAGCGATCTTGACGATGACGAAGAGGCCGAAGGTGAATCAGAGGAAGTGGAATTTGAGCCTGGCTCCATCGGACGCACCAGTGATCCTGTCCGGATGTATCTGCGCGAAATGGGCTCGGTCTCTCTTCTAACCCGGGAAGGTGAGGTTGAGATCGCCAAACGAATTGAAGATGGCGAACGTGACGTTGCCGGCGTAATTCTCAATACACCGATCACTGTCAAGGAAGTCCTGTCCCTGGGTGAACGGCTTCGTAAATTCCAGATGACTCCTTCGGAAGTCAGCAAGGAAGTCGAAGAGGAAGAGCTTGAGGAAGATGAAGAAGATGTTCAGAAGACCAGAATACTTGGGATTATCGATGCGATTGTAGCACAGGATCAGTTGTTGATTGAAATTTCAGAAACCGTGGCAGCGGCTAAATCACCCGCAAAGAAAAAAGAGCTCGAAAAAAAGTTGCGTGAAGGGAAAGATAACCAGGCTGACCTTCTGAAATCACTGCGGCTGAAAGATCGTCATACCAACAAGGTTGCCGAGCGCCTTAAGGAACTTTCCGGCAGAGTAGACAAGCTGCAGGCCGAGTTATCCGATCTTGAAAAGATTATCCCGCTGGAAAAATTGAAGACGCTGCTTGATAAACTGCAAAACGAAGATGAAAAATGCACGGCGGAACTCAGCAGGCTCAAATTAGACGAAGAAGAAACCGCGAAGATGGAGAAGCGTCTTCGTACCGCTGCCCGCAAGATCCAGAAAGTTGAGCAGGAATCCGGCTTCAAGGCGCGCGATCTTGCTGCGGCGCTTAAGGCGATCGAAGAAGGAGAGTGCAAAGCCCGCATTGCAAAAAGCGAACTTATTGAAGCAAACTTACGGCTTGTTGTGTCGATTGCAAAAAAATATACCAACCGTGGCCTTCAGTTTCTCGATCTCATTCAGGAAGGAAACATCGGCCTGATGAAGGCAGTTGACAAGTTTGAATATCAACGCGGCTACAAGTTTTCGACCTATGCCACCTGGTGGATCCGTCAGGCCATTACCCGTGCTATTGCCGATCAGGCACGCACCATCCGTATCCCGGTCCATATGATCGAGACCATCAATAAATTGATACGTACCAGCCGCCAGCTGGTACAGGAAAACGGGCGCGAGCCGTCCCCGGAAGAGATTGCCGAACGTATGCAGCTGCCGCTCGACAAGGTACGCAAGGTCCTGAAAATTGCCAAGGAGCCGATCTCGCTTGAAACTCCAATCGGAGAGGAAGAGGATTCCCACCTGGGAGATTTCATCGAGGACAAAGGGGTCATATCCCCGATTGAAGCGGTCATCAAGAATAACCTCTCGGAAAGCACCGCAAAAGTGCTTGCCACACTGACACCACGTGAAGAGAAGGTCCTCCGTATGCGGTTTGGCATCGGCGAAAAAAGTGACCATACGCTCGAAGAGGTTGGCCAGGACTTCGAAGTTACGCGTGAGCGGATCCGTCAGATTGAGGCAAAAGCCTTGCGCAAATTGCGGCACCCCAGCCGCAGTAAAAAATTAAAAAGCTTTGTCGACTGACCCCATGAACCATGAGTAGAATTATACATCGGATCATTTTGACACTGAGTATCGTTTTTTTTGCTTTTGTACCCGGACACTCCGCTGAAATTGATGACTCAACCGTTTTCATCGATGCCTTCAACGCCTTCCAGCACAAAGATTACCTGCTGGCGATAGAGAAGTGTGATCAGTTAAACCAGGTTTTTCCCGACTCTCCCCTCAGGGATGTAACACTGCTCCTTGTCGCTCGTGCCAGCCTCAAATCCGGGGATAATGAACGTGCCGCAAAATTTGTTGCCCTGTTTTCAACTGAATTTCCTGACAGCAGCCTGAAAACGTCCATTGAAGAGGAATTGAAGGTACTGGCAAGTCGCCGGCAAAAAGGGGAAGTACTTGCGGCTGACATGCAACTGCAGAACGCAGCCCGCAAAGTCAGCGCTGACCGGCTGACGCGCGAAAAGGTTGCCAAGGAAAGCATTAACATTGCTATCATGCTGCAAGGGGGTACAGAACCGGTTCCTGTCGGTGGTAACGGCAACCTGGCGGTTGAATTCTCCAACACGGGGAAAAACAGCGAAGAGTTTTTACTGACTGTTACCTCTGTTAAAGAATACGATGCGGTTCTGACCGGAGTTGGTAAACCAGACGAGAGGGTCACCCGGCTAAAGCTCGCGGCAGGTGAAACATTCAAGGGAACGGTTGTATTCAGGATGCCGGCCGAAATGGTTGATGGCCACCGTTCCGTCATGACAATTAAAGCCGTATCGGCTAAATTCTGTGATATAAGTTTTCAAAAGGAGACCGTGGTTGTAAGCTCCGCGCCGCTCGTTCGCGCCGTTGCGAGACTTGCCCGGCAGAAAGTCGCTCCGGGTGAAAAGCTCCGTTATCGGGTAACGGTTCTCAATGCAGGATCAATGACGGCCCGGAATTTGACCGTTCGACTCCTCCTTCCTCCCCAGGTTTATTTTCAGGGAGTCCCGGATGGTGCGTTCAGACAGGAGCCAAACGGCACGATTATCTTCACGGTTGACCAAATCGAGATGGGCAAGCTTGTGGAAATCAATCTGGATGTAAAGGTACGTGAGAACAGTTCCGCCGGCCAGGAATTATGGGGACGCGTTGAAGTAGTTAACAACAGCCTGCAAAGAAAGGAAGTCTTTGCCGCGAGTACTGATATTGTAC
>JBAQPK010000182.1:0-2475 GCA_049305715.1 Desulfuromonadaceae bacterium
GAGGAGCCGGGGCAGTGCTACGTGGAGGTAAAAAACGTCACCCTGGTGGAGGATGGCGTGGCCCGCTTCCCGGATGCGGTCACCGTGCGGGGACAGAAGCACCTGCGTGAGCTGATGGCGATGGTTGAGGCCGGTGCCCGCGCCGTCAACCTGTTCGTCGTGCAGCGGGCCGACGCCCGGGCCGTGGCCCCGGCCGACGCCATCGACCCCGCCTACGGCAGGCTGCTGCGGCAGGCCGCCAGGGCCGGCGTGGAACTCCTTGCGTACCAGGCACGGGTCACACCAACAGAGATCGACCTCTGCCGCCGGCTTCCGATCCTCATCTGATCTCCCTTTTCTTCGCCGGAAACCGTTGCATTCACCGTTTTTACCGGTAAACTTACTCCATGCATCCGATCGAACCTCACGGACATACCGACTTTGCAGAATTGCGCAGACTCCAGGAAACCCTTGCCCGGCGCGTGCGCCTCGAACCGCTGCACCGGCAGCCCGAAACCGCAGCCGGGGTAGACGCGGCCTATATCGGTGAGAAGATCATTGCCGTGGCCATCCTCTTCGATCTTGCCACCCTCACACCTGTTGAACGCTCCTTTGTCGTCGCCCGTACGGCCCTCCCCTACATTCCCGGCTTGCTCGCGTTTCGTGAAGCCCCCCACATGGCCGAAGCCGTCCGGCGCCTTTCGCGGCGGCCCGATCTCCTCATCGTCGATGGCCAGGGAATCGCCCATCCCAAGCGGTTCGGCCTTGCCTGCCACCTCGGAGTGGAGCTGGAGATCCCGGCCATAGGCTGCGCCAAGTCCCGCCTCGTGGGAAAGTTCGTCGAGCCGGCGCCTGAGTGCGGCTCCCGCACCCCGCTGTTCGACCGGGATGAGCTGGTCGGCGCCGTCCTCAGGACCCGCAGCAGCGTACGAGCGGTCTTCATCTCGCCCGGCCATCTCATCACCCTCGACGAAGCGGTGGCTATGGTTCTCCGGACCACGGCGGGCTTCCGCCTCCCCGAACCCCAACGGGAGGCAGACCGCTTTGCTGCCGAGATCAAGCGGGGGGTCTTGTCCGGGAAAACGTAGGAGCTGCCAGTAGCAGAGGGAGTCATGAAACAGCGCCCACGCAAAACTGCCGTTCCGCGCCCTGCCGGGGAGACGCTGCGCCGCGCCATCAGCGAACTCATCCTCGACCAGCCGCTGTCAGCGATCAGGAAGGAGCACGCATGACGCCCCAGTTCCATCCAGGCCTGGTAAACGGCCCCTACGACGACCCGGCGCTCTACGTCGATTTTCTCTACGAACGCCGGGCACTCCTCTTCGACCTGGGAGACATTCGGGCGCTTCCCCCCCGCAAGATCCTGCGGCTTTCCCACATCTTCGTCTCCCATGCCCACATCGACCACTTCATCGGCTTCGACCATCTGCTCAGACTCTGCCTCGGGCGCGAAAAGCGGCTCCACCTCTTCGGCCCTCCCGGTTTCACCTCCCGGGTGGAGCACCGTCTCGCCTCCTATACCTGGAATCTGGTGGAAAGCTATCCCACCGACTTCACCGTGGTCGCCGCCGAACTCCATCCGGACGGCAGAAGCATTTCCGCCGAGTTCCACTGCCGAAGCGGGTTTGTGCGGGAGCGCGAGTGGACGGAACAGCTGAAAAACAGCATCATTCTGGACGAAGAGACGTTCCGTATCCGCACGGCCTTCCTCGATCACAAAACCGAATCCCTGGCTTTTGCCCTGGAGGAAAAGAGCCATGTGAACATCATGAAGAACCGCATGCTGGAGCTGGGTCTGCCGACCGGACCGTGGCTGGCGGAGCTGAAGCGGGAGATCGTACGGGGAGAGCCTGACGACAAGCGGTTCCGGGCCTGGTGGCATACTGCGGGAGGGGTGGTCGAGCGCCACTTCACCCTTGGAGAGTTGAAGGACAGGATCCTGCGGATCGTCCCCGGACAGAAGATCGCCTACGTTACCGACGCCGCCTGCACCCCGGCGAACGCGTCAAAGATCGTCGATCTCGCCCGTGGAGCCGACTGCCTCTTTATCGAGGCGGCGTTTCTCGACGCAGAGCGTGAACGGGCCGGCGAGCGGCATCACCTGACCGCCCTCCAGGCCGGGCTGCTGGCCCGTCAGGCGGGAGTCGCCAGGGCGGTTCCGTTTCATTTTTCACCGCGCTACCAAGGGATGGAGGACAAGCTGCGGGAGGAGTTCGGGCTATGACATGCAGCGGCGGTATCTCTGGACTGATGCCTTTGCGGTCCGCGCCCTGCGGGTCACAATTTTTACCCGCAAAGCATCTGTCTCCCTATTCTGGCGGCATTGTTAAAGGTAATTGAGTTGACAGGGTTGTTCGTTGACTGGTAAAAAATAGTCTGTTTTTATGCAATGATAGGGGGGAATACTGGAGACGGAGTATTCTGCTTGTTTACGAAAAAAATTACCCGACGGACATTTCTTCACATGGCAGTGGCAGGTGCGGCAGCCCTTAGCAC
>JBAQPK010000183.1:0-2105 GCA_049305715.1 Desulfuromonadaceae bacterium
CGGGTACCTTGTCCTTGAGAACGGCATTTTTATCTTCGGCCTGCTGCTGGCGGAGGCGATGCCGATCATGGTTGAAGCGGGGGCACTGCTCGATCTGCTGGTCGGCACCTTCGTGATGGGGATCGTCATCAACCAGATCAGCCGTGAGTTTTCCTCGCTGGACACCTCACGCCTGACCTCGCTGAAAGAGGAGTAGTTCCATGCTTTATGCCGCCCTGATCTTCCTGCCGTTCATCGGAGCCGCCGTAACCTGGCTGATCCCGTATGATCGGCTGCGTCCCAAAATCCTTTCGCTCTTTGCCCTTGGGCATCTGGGGCTTACCATCCATATGATTACGTTCACTCCAGCCGAATCTCCGGGGGGGTGGTTCCATCTGGATGCTCTCGGGAAAATTGTCCTGCTCAGCACCAGTGTTCTCTTCCTGACCTGTGCCGTCTACTCGATCGGCTATCTTTTTTATCGTCGGGAACGTTCCAACCGCATACTCTGCGCCGGCCTGCTGGTCTGTCTGGCGGCCGCCTCCCTGGTTACCATCACCCACCACCTGGGACTCATGTGGGTGGCGCTTGAAACCACGACCATCGCCATGGCCCCGCTGATCTATTTCAACCGCAATGCCCGCTCGATCGAGGCAACCTGGAAATACCTGCTAATCTGTTCGGTCGGCGTTGCCCTGGCGTTGATCGGCCTCTATTTTCTGGCCTACGCCACGATTGTCGCCAAGGTGGAGCCGTCACTGCTGCTCGATGATCTGGTCCGGGATGCCGGCAAACTCTCCTCCGGCTGGGTTCATGCGGCATTTGTCTTTCTGCTGGTCGGGTTCGGCACGAAGATGGGTCTGGCGCCGCTCCATACCTGGAAGCCGGATGCATACGGCGAGGCTCCCGGACTGGTCGGCGCCCTGCTGTCCGGCGGATTGGTGAATCTGGCATTCCTTGCGCTTCTCCGCGTATATCAGATCTGTATTGCAACCGGCGAGATTACCTTTTTTCAAAATGCCCTGACCGTCATGGGGCTGGTCTCGATGATCGTCGCCGCGATCTTCATGGCGCGCCAGGCGGATTTCAAGCGGATGCTGGCCTATTCCAGCGTGGAGCATGTCGGCATCATGGCGGTGGCACTCGGCCTTGGGGGGAGGGCGGTCTTCGGCGCGCTGTTCCACATTCTCGCCAACGGCCTGACCAAAGGGGTCCTGTTTCTGTCGTCCGGCAATATTCACCGCTCCTACAACAGCAAAAGCACCGATCATGTCCGGGGTGCCCTGCGCCGTCTCCCCTGGTCTGGAGGGCTCTTTCTGGCCGGATTTATCGCCATTACCGGTTCACCCCCCTTTGCGCCTTTCATCAGCGAATTTACCATTATCAGCAGCGCCTTCATCGGCGGGAGTATGCTGATCGGCGCGATTTTTCTGATTTCGCTGACGGTCATTTTTATCGGCATGGCGCTGACGGTTCTGCCGATGGTTATGGGTGAAGTTCCCCCCGACAGCGAGACGACATCGTACCGCGACTCGATCGGGACGGTCGGTCCGCCATTAGCCCTTCTGCTGCTGGTGTTTCTGCTGGGGGTATGGATCCCGGCTCCGCTGATGACGCTGCTGCAGGATGCTACCGCGCTTCTGGAGGTGCCCCGATGAGTTATGGTATGAAAACCTTTCATAACGGCGCCTCGTTCAGCCGGGATGAAATACCGATGCCGGAGGGGGATGCCTTCTTTCAGGGGGCGTTGGACGCGATTACGGCGGGATGGCGGGTCTGCTCCTATTTCGGCGTTCCGGCTGCCGCCGGGGCGACGCTGTACTGCGTCATGTCCGACCGGGCCGGGAGCGGCGTCCTCGGCATTGTCGCCACAAAAGTCGGCCGTTCCTTCCCGTCACTGGCAGCACTCTGCCCACAGCTGCAGCTGTTCGAACGGGAGATCGCCGAACAGTGTCTGGTCCGCCCGGAAGGGCACCCCTGGTTCAAGCCGGTCCGCTTTCAGAAGCCACTCCGCGAAGGGGAGGGGTTCTGGCACGACAGCGACGGCAGCGGTCTGCTGCCCGGCGTAATGGATTTCTACCGTGTTGAAGGGGATGAGGTGCACGAGGTCGCGGTCGGCCCGGTTC
>JBAQPK010000184.1:0-4420 GCA_049305715.1 Desulfuromonadaceae bacterium
CTTAAATTGCAGTTGTTTGCACGATATTCACGCTACCATTTTGCACGGTTTTTTGTCCAATATTTATGTGTTAAATGTTCAAACAGCACACAACTCATACGCTGCCGCACCGTTGCATGACAAAAACAGGAATTAATTCCGGTTTGTCCTTAATGGGGTCGGCATGTTTTGTTGTCAACCTGTGGTTTGCAGCAGGTTGACAATTGGCCGGCTGCTGTGATATCGAATTAGCCGGAGGTAGAATATGACAATACGAAATTACATTCAAAGTATGGCAGAAAAGGTTCTTGCAGGAGGAACCATCGAGACCGATGAGGCATTAAAGCTTTCCGGGGTAACAGGTGCGGACAGATATCTGCTGTTTGCCGAAGCGGCACGAATCCGCGATCACTTTGTCGGCAGCTCAGTTTTTCTCTGTTCCATCATCAATGCCAAATCGGGGCGTTGTGCCGAAAACTGTGCCTTCTGTGCCCAGTCTGCGCACCATGACACCGCCGCCCCGGTGTATTCGCTCGTTGATGAAGATGAAATGGTGCGCTGTGCCGCTCTGGCCGAGCAGGATGGCGCCGGCTGCTACGGCATCGTTACCAGCGGCACCAGCATCAATACGGCTGATGAGCTTGATCGTGTCTGCCGGGCGGTCAGCCGCATCAAGTCGGAAACCGGGATATCCCCCTCCTGTTCGCTTGGAATCATGGATCGGGAAACCGCGTTGCGCCTGAAGGACGCCGGCATGGAAACCTATCATCATAACCTTGAAACGGCCCGCAGCTTCTTTCCGCAGATCTGTACAACCCACGAGTATGATGATGATGTCGCCACGATCCGCGCCGCCAAATCAGCCGGGCTGCGGGTCTGTTGCGGCGGTATCTTCGGCCTGGGGGAAACGTTTGCCCAGCGGGTCGAGATGGCGCTGACGCTGCGCGAGCTGGATGTCGACTCGGTTCCGCTCAACTTTCTGAATCCGGTGGCCGGCACCCGGCTCGAAAACGCCGACAATCTTACTCCGCTTGAGTGTCTGACGATCATCGCTGTATATCGCTTTCTACTGCCGGACAAGCGTCTTTCCGTCTGCGGTGGTCGCGAGAAGAACCTTCGAGAGCTTCAGTCATGGATGTTTCTGGCGGGGGCCAACGGCACGATGACCGGCAATTATCTGACGACTCCCGGGCGACCTCCCGAGCTTGACCGGCAGATGTTGAAAGATCTTGAAATTCCGGTTGAGGGATGTTGCGGAAGGGAGAGCTGATGGCGCCACGCGGGATTTTTGTTACCGGAACCGACACCGGCGTCGGGAAGACGATCGTTGCTGCGACGCTTGCTCGTCTGCTACGCATGAACGGTGTCTCGGTCGGCGTGATGAAACCGGTTACCAGCGGCTGCCGTGAGGTTTCCGGCGAGCTGGTTTCGGATGATGCTCTGCTGCTCTCTCAGGCGGCGGGAATTGACGTTTCGGATGATGTCGCCCCGTACCGTCTCAGCAAAGCGCTTGCCCCGGCTGATGCAGCAAAAATTGACGGCGTCAGGATCGACTTTTCCGTTATCAAGGCTGCATACGACCGTTTGGCATCCTCATATGATTATGTGATCGTGGAAGGGGCGGGCGGGCTGATGGTGCCGCTGTCGGGTGGGTTGCTGATCGCCGATCTGGCGCGAGAGCTTGGATTGCCTCTCCTGGTTGTGGCCCGGCCGGGGCTGGGAACAATCAACCACACCGTTTTAACCTGTTTTACCGCCCAACAGATGGGGCTTCAGGTCGCAGGTGTCATAATAAACGGCATGCCGGAGCATCCCGGCCTGGCGGAGAAGGGGGCGCCGCACCAGATCGGTTCGCTCTGCGGCGCGTCGGTGCTGGGGGTATGGCCCCGGCGCAATGAGGTTGATGAAATGGAAGTAGTGGATGAAATGTCGGTCTGGCTGGATGGCCAGGCTGAAACGAGCATCGTGTTACGCGAGTTGGGTGTGTGACTGACTCTTTGTTCCGGAAAAAGTTCCGGCACGTTTACTGTCCCGTTCAAACTCTTCGACAATATCTGCAAGCGCCGTATGTCTGCTGACCCCTCCCAATGATTCACTGATGCCGGTTGCACGCAGGATCACGCGCGCTTCCGCATGAGCTTCGGCGACTTTGAATTGAATCCCTTCCCGTTCCAGCTCCTTTACAAGGTGTTCCAGCATCCCGGCTCCGGCCGCATCGATATACGGTGATGTCGAAAGGTCGCATACCGCCAATCTGACGGCTGTGTTCTCGCGGTGGATCGCATCAAGCACGGTTGAACTGATTGTATCAACGTTGAAATAGAGCAGGGGCGCTTCAATCCGGAACAGAAACAATCCGGGGAACCGTTCGTTGCTCGTATGACGGTCCGCGTCACTGAATCTGGCGCTGCCAGGAATCCTGCCGAGTACGGCAACGTGCGGATTGGCCATCATCCGGAGCAGGAAGAGGATCGATGCAATTACCGAAACAGCGACCCCCTTTAAGATACCGAGCAGCAGCACTCCAACAAATGCGACCAGCGCCACGTTGAACTCAAGTCGGCTGATCCGCCGCAATCGCCTGAAATCATCGATCTTTACAAAACCGGAAACCGCCACCAGAACAATTGCGGCCAGCACACACTCCGGAAGGTTGCGCAGCATTCCGGTCAGAAAGAAGAGCACCATTACAAGCGAGAGTGATGCAAATGCCAGCGAAAGCGGCGTCCGTCCGCCGGCCTTTTCATTAACCGCCGATTGGGATAATCCCCCGGCAACCGGGTAGCCCTGTCCGAGCGCCGTCACCAGATTGGCGGCGCCCAACCCCAGAAGCTCCTGACGGGGATCTACCGTGTAGGAATGTTTCGAGGCAAACGCGCGCGCCGCGGCGATGCTCTCGACGTAGGAAAGCAGAAAACAGGCAAAAGCCAGCTCTATCAGCCCTTCCAGGTGCTGGGTATGAATAGTTGGCAGCCCGACAGCCGGCAAGCCGGGCGGTATGAATCCAACAACCCGTACCCCCTGCTGGTTCAGTCCAAATACAGATACAACGGCCGTCGTGATCACCACAACCGCCAGTGCCACCGGCCGGCCGGGAAACAGGAGTTCCCCGCATACCAGCAGTGCGAGCGAGACGACTCCCAGAGCTATGACGATACCCTGTGAGCTGTTCAGCTGCTGAATGGTCACCAGCAGCCGTTCGAAAAAATTATTGCCGCCGCCGGTCACGCCGAACAGTTTGGGGAGCTGCAGGGAGGCGATACTGAGAGCCGCGCCCGCTTTGAAACCGAGCAGGATTGATTCGGAGATGAAATTTACAAAAGAGCTGAGCCTCATGACCCAGGCCAGAATGCAGAGCCCGCTGACCATGCCGGCGGTCATGGCGGCAATAGCTGCATAGGTAGCGGGATCTCCGCCGGCCATCGTTCCTACAACGCTGGCTACCATGACTGAAATGGCCGCTGTAGGGCCGACTGAAAGATGGCGGGACGAAGCAAAGAGCGCGTAGGCGATGCCGCTGAATATATAGCAGTAGAGTCCCGCTTGTGGAGCCAGTCCGGCGAGTGTGGCATATGCCATTGCCACCGGTACGGCATATGCCGCGAGTGTTATCCCGGCAATCAGGTCGGGCAAAAGCCAGCCGATCTGGTAGCGGGGCAGCCAGCCGATAATCGGAATCAGTTGTGACAGCAAGCGAATAGAACTCTTCATGCTCCTTGGCTATCATCGTTTAGGGAGTTAGTCAATGGCAGAGTGTCTTCCGGTTGTTTGAGGTGTGGAGCCTTGTCCCGCGGCGAAAGACGAACGAAATGAACTTGACTCCTTTGCGTGTAAACAGTATTGTCCGCAAATAAGTATAACCATTACAACCCGGGGGGATTTATGTCAGATAAAATTCAATCGTTTGAGACACTTACGCTTCATGCCGGCCAGACACCGGATCCAACCACCCTCTCGCGAGCGGTACCGCTCTACCAGACTGCTTCCTATGTTTTCAAGAGTTCCGAGCATGCCGCCAATCTTTTCGGCCTCAAGGAATTCGGCAATATTTATACGAGGCTCATGAATCCGACGACTGATGTTCTTGAGCAGCGTCTCGCCGCGCTGGACGGCGGTGTCGCCGCACTGGCAGTTGCCTCGGGCCAGGCAGCCATCACCTATGCGGTGCTGAATGTCGCCAAGGCGGGCGACAACATCGTGTCCACCAATTACCTCTATGGCGGTACCTACAACCTGTTCCATTATACGCTGCCCAGGCTTGGCATTACGGTGAAGTTTGTCGATACATCCGATCCAGAAAATGTTCGGAAGGCGATCGATGGAAATACCCGGATGGTTTACAGTGAGTCCGTTGGCAATCCCAAGAATAATGTTGATGATTTTGAAGCTATCGGCGCCATTGCCCATGAGGCCGGCCTGCCGTTTGTCGTCGATAATACGG
>JBAQPK010000185.1:0-5434 GCA_049305715.1 Desulfuromonadaceae bacterium
GCTTTTCACTGAGAGTCTAAAAGATCGTCCCGAACGGGATAAAATCATAGAGGGAACTGTAGTGCGCGTGGATGTTGATACGGTCCTCGTTGATATTGGCTTGAAGTCGGAAGGGCATGTCCCCTTGGCCGAGTTTATGAATGCCGATGGCGAAGTTTCGGTGCGAGTCGGCGACAAGATCCGCGTGCTGATGACCCGTCAGGACGGGAAGAAAGGGTATGTTCTCTCCAAAAAGAAGGCGGATTACCTTTCCGCATGGGACAAGATCGGCGACGCCTGCCAGGAGGGGGGGATCGTAGAGGGCACCATCACCGGCAAGGTAAACGGCGGTTTTACCGTCGATATAGGCGGGATCCAGGCGTTTCTGCCATCTTCGCAGGTTGATATTCGTCCTTCATCTGACTCCGACAGCTACATAGGTCTGAAAGCGACTTTCAAGGTTATCAAGGTCAATCAGCGCCGTGATAACATCGTGCTGTCGCGTCGTTCCGTCCTCGAAGAGGAACGTGCCGCAATCCGCGACATTACCCTTGAAAAGCTTGAGGAAGGGCAGATCGTTCAGGGCACGATCAAGAATGTTACCGACTATGGCGCATTCGTGGACCTGGGAGGCGTTGACGGCCTGCTTCATGTTTCCGACCTTTCCTGGGGCAGAGTCGGCAAGCCGACGGATGTTCTCAAGCCGGGGCAGGAGATCACCGCCAAGGTTCTCAAATTTGATCGGGCCAAGGGGAAGATTTCTCTCGGCATCAAACAGACTCTGACGGACCCTTGGATTGACGTGCCGGCCAAGTTCCCGATCGGAGATCGCGTACGGGGAAAAGTTGTCAGCCTGATGGAATACGGCGCATTCGTCGAGCTGGAACCGGGTATCGAAGGTCTGATTCACGTGTCGGAAATGTCCTGGACGAAGCGGGTTCGCCGTGCCGCCGACATTCTCAACATCGGTGATGAGGTTGAAACGGTTATCCTTGGTATCGATATGGGGAACCGCAAGATTTCCCTGGGCCTCAAGCAGGTATCCGAAAATCCCTGGACGACGATCGCAGAGAAGTATCCCGCCGGCACCAGAATCGAAGGGCAGATCAAGAATATGACCGATTTCGGCATGTTTATCGGCATCGAAGACGGCATTGACGGCCTGGTGCACGTCTCTGACATGTCATGGACGAAGCGGATCAAGCACCCCGGCGATGTCTACGAGAAGGGAAGCCTGGTACAGGCGGTCGTTCTCAAGGTTGACGTCGAAAACGAGCGTCTCTCCCTCGGCATCAAGCAGCTTGAGCCGGATCCATGGAGCCTTGCCCCCGGCAAATACCGTGCGGGCGCACTGGTGACCGGCAAGGTAACCTCCCTGACCGACTTCGGCGTTTTCGTCGAACTGGAAGAGGGGATTGAAGGTCTGATCCACGTATCCGAGCTGTCACGGGAGAAAGTTGCCTCCGCGAAGGAATTTGCGGCTGTCGGCGACAGCCTCGAAGCCGTGGTACTGAGCTGCGACCCCAAAGAGCGCCGCATCTCCCTGTCGATTAAATCGATGCATGTAGCGACGGAAAAGGCTGAATTCGAACAGTACATGGGTTCGCAGGGTGAATCAACATCAACATTCGGCGATCTGCTGAAACAGAGCTTGAACAACAGAAATAACTAAATGTTATGAAATGCCGGAGGGACGTATGACCAAAAGTGAGCTCATTGAAAAAGTTGTTCAGTCGCATGGGATATTGAATGTCAAGGTGTCTGAAATCGTCGTCAATACGGTGTTCGACTCGATTGAAGAGGCCCTGAAGTCCGGCGACAAGGTGGAAATCCGCGGTTTCGGCAGCTTCACCATTCGCGAGCGCCTCGGGCGCGAGGCGAGAAATCCGAAAAGCGGTGAAGTCGTGCGCATCCCGTCGAAGAAGACGCCATTCTTTAAAACGGGTAAAGAGCTTAAAGAACGGGTAAACTGCTGATAAACGTCTGCTGGCAATTGCGCCCGAATGGTGGAACTGGTAGACACAAGGGACTTAAAATCCCTCGGTAGAAATACTGTGCCGGTTCGATTCCGGCTTCGGGCACCAATAAAAACAAGGGCTTACGAGAAATCGTAGGCCCTGTTTTTGTTTTTTTATCCTTGAAGGATGATTACTGCCTCTACTGTCCGAGCGATTCAACATGGTTTTTTCCCCTTCTCTGGTGCCTGGAAGCTGAAGCTGCTTTACCGAAAAACAATGCCTGGAAAACCAGGCATTAAAACGCATCATCATTTAAGTTCACACGTCATTTTCTGCCTGCATTTGATAATTCCACCGGTTCGCAGACGCTTCCCTCATCATATGCCTCGGCGCCACATTGAGAGCAGAAGATAGTAGGTTCTGCAGCCAAGACGCTTGCGCGTCCGGAATCGTCGATAGCGCAGAGCTTATCATAAATTCGCCCTTTCATTTTTGATACCTCCCTTCAGATGAAAGATTTCTCCTTTTATCGATTATTCGAGCAGTTGCCTTAAGCACCAACCGATCGTACCTGGCGACTTCTACGCCTGACACCTTCCGACCCCGGACTGCAAGCCGAAGTCGGAAAACCCTCTGCTTGAGGTCCGCATGCAACCTTCACTTTTATCCTTGAATTACTCCTCTACTATCGGAATTGCTTGAACTTTCTGTGCTTCAATATTTCGCGGCATCCTTATCTCCAAAAGTCCATCTTTATAGCTGGCTTTTACCTTGCCATGATCGACTCCTTCAGGCAGCTCAAGAGATCTGCTAAAGCTGCCATACGCCTGCTCAACGCGGTAATAGTCCTTTCGCTCAACCCTTTCTTCTCCCCGTTTTTCTCCACTAAGGGTAAGCGTATTACCGGAAAGTTCAACCTTGATATCTTCCCGTTTGATTCCAGCAAGTTCTGCCCTGATGACTACATCGCCACCATCCTCGAACATATCCACTGATGGGATAAAATCCCCACCTCTACGCTCTCCCAATAAATTCATCAGGGGAAGACGGTGAAATCCCTGAAATGGTCTATGGAGTGCGTCTTCGAACCAACGCTCCATATCGCTCAGAGTAGTAAGCATTTCCCGTTCAATCTTCGTCAACGGCGAAAACTTCTGGAGAGAAGACTCAGAAGATGTTGTGGTGATCGGGATGTCTTTTCTCTCTTCTCTTATTTCATGCTTTCTCATGGCTATTCCTCCTTTCAACCATGTGTTATTGCAATGCTATTATATCATTTTTATAACAATTATCAATATTGAATGTGTTTGTGCCGGTTCGATTCCAGCTTCTGGCACCACAAAAACAGGGGGGTTACGAGAAATAGTAGGCCATTTTGTTTTGCCTGAAATCAGGAAAGGGGCACGGCCGGACCACACCGATATTGATGAAGATTATCAAATGCGGCATGCCGTGCTGGTGCACACCAAAAGCAGTGGTATAAATAGCTGTACGAGATCAGCTTTGAATAATATCAGAATACGGCAAGCACTCCTGGCGAGAAGAAATTTTATTCATGAAGATCATTTCGGTCAGGAACAAGGATGAAATCGATGATCATTGCTGTTCCGAAAGAGGTCAAAAAAGAGGAGTACCGGGTCGCCGTCACTCCGGCCGGTGTCGCTGAACTGACAAGAGCCGGTCATGAGGTGCTCGTGGAGTGCAGCGCCGGCAGCGGTAGCCGCTTCACCGACGACAGCTACCGGGAGAGCGGCGCAACGGTGGTCTCCCGTCAGGAGCTGTTTCGCCGGGCTGAGCTGATCGTAAAGGTGAAGGAACCTCTGCCCGAGGAATTCGGGCTGTATCGGGAGGGGCAGACGCTCTTTACCTATCTGCATCTGGCTCCAAATAGGAATTTAACCGAATTTCTGATGGACAGAAAGATCACCGCACTGGCCTATGAGACCCTGGAAATCAACGGTACTCTTCCACTGCTGGCCCCCATGAGCGAGGTGGCGGGACGAATGGCCCCCCTGATGGGAGCCTGGTGTCTGCAGCACTGCAGGGGAGGAAACGGCCTGCTCCCGACAGGGGCGATCGGAGTAAAACCGGCCAGGGCGCTGATCCTTGGGGCAGGTACTGTCGGCTGCAATGCCGCACGGATTGCTCTGGGTATCGGCATGGAAACCATCGTGCTCAACCGGGGCATTGATCGGCTGCAGCGGATCGACGAGCTGTTCTCCGGACGTGTGCGGACCGGAGTGTTGGTGCGTGAAAACATCATTGCCGAGCTCAGAGATGCCGACGTGGTAATCGGCGCAATCCTGTTGCCGGGGGGAAGGACGCCGCAGCTCATTTCCCGGTCCATGCTGGCGGAGATGAAAAGGGGGGCGGTGATCGTTGACGTGGCGGTAGATCAGGGGGGGTGTGCCGAGACGACCCGACCCACGACCCATGATAACCCGACCTACATCATAGACACTATTGTTCACTATGCGGTCGCCAATATGCCGGGAGCCTATCCCAGCACTTCAACTCTGGCGCTGACCAATGCCACGCTGCCATATGTGATGCTGCTTGCCGACTACGGGGTTACGGGTGCGGTTGCCAGGAAGCCGGCCCTGGCAACGGCTGTAAACGTGCAGGACGGGAGAATCGTCCATCCTGCCCTTGCCGATTCTCTCGGAGTTGCCCTCCCGTGACCGTCTGAAACTGGTTCGGTTCAAAGGGGGACGTCAGATGCAAACGTGTAAAGGAGGGGCTGTCAGGGGCATGTTTCGGGGTAAAAAAGGCTTTCCACGAAGGCTGTGGATAACCTGTTGAAACGGAGGATACGCATCATAAAATGTCATGTAATATTCAGGGTTTTTTCATATTGCACAGCGAATAAGCATGCCTTGTAACTACCCGTAATTACTTTCCAATAGTTATTTTTATTTCGTATACAATTTTTGTAAACCGACGGATAGTGAAGCTGCTGAAATTGAAGTGACGCGGTGGATAACTTGACTGAAAAGAGGACAAAAACGATCCGCCAGGGGCAGGCCATTAAGGTCTGCCTTTTTGCGTTTTCGGGGAGGGATTCCGCCGTTTCTTGAGCCTGACGGGAGCAATGCAAAAAAGGGTTGGTTGGAACGGATCGTGAACCGGAAGCGGTGATGCGAGCAATACTCGGTAAAAACTACCCAGAAAATTCTTGAACTTATTGCCAGCAATCCCAATATCAGTCGTGTCGAGCTGGCAACCGAAATTGGAATTTCTGTTGACGGAATCAAGTATCAGTTGGACAAGATGAGAAAAGATGGAGTTATAAAGCGTGTTGGGCCGGATAAGGGCGGGTATTGGGAGGCTGTGAATCATTCTGCATTACGGATCACCTCGATAAAGCAAAACTGTATTGCCTCAGTCGGAATTGGACTTTCAGGCCGCTTGATCTAAGGGTAAGTCAGCTTCCCCTGAATGTCTGATTTCAGGGAAGTCTTGTTGTCGTTTTTGTTTTCTCAGTTCTCTGGCTTCTT
>JBAQPK010000186.1:0-5802 GCA_049305715.1 Desulfuromonadaceae bacterium
TGCCGAGCATCTCCCGGGCATAGAAGCGGACCTCATCGGGAGTGCGGGCCAGCTTGACGCCGCCCCCCTTGCCGCGGCCGCCGGCGTGGATCTGGGCCTTGACGACCCAGGGGCCGTCACCCAGGCGTTTGGCCCATTCGCGGGCGCCGGCGCTGTTGTAGCAGACGTGGCCGTCCGGGACCGGTACGCCGAATTTTCGCAAGATCGCTTTTGCCTGGTACTCGTGGATGTTCATGGTGGAGGCTCCTGTTAGCTGTAAAAAATGAATTCCGTCAGAGAAATGACTCGTGAAATTCTACGAACAATCTCTGGTAATCAAACCCGATCGGAAAATAAGGTCATGCACGAATTTTGTAACATTCATATGGTTTTTAGAAGCCATGCCCTGGATCACTTCTGTCTCATTTTCTGTAAGCTTAAGCTGTATGACACCGAATTTTGCTGTCTCCTTATTTCTGCCCATATACCCTACCCTTTCATTATGACTCATTTAAATTCGATATTTTTTACAAGCGTTATTGACGCACAAAAGGGTTGGGAAGATCGGTGCCCGTTGAAATCCAGACACTTTTAACCTGGAGATAATCCTTGATGGCATCCTGTCCCCCCTCCCGGCCGATCCCGCTCCGTTTGTATCCGCCGAAGGGTGACGTATAACTTGTGTCGCGGTAGGTATTTACCCAGACAGTGCCTGCTTTGACCCGCTGCGACACGTACAGCGCCCTCTCCAGGCTTGCTGTCCAGATGCCCGCGGCCAAACCATAATTTATATCGTTTGCAATCCGGATCGCTTCCTCAACGTCCTTGAAACGAATTACCGACAACACGGGCCCGAAGACCTCCTCCTGGGCAATGCGCATATTATTGGTTACGTTGGTAAAGATCGTCGGCTCGACAAAATTTCCGTTGGCGTACTCACCTGATTTCAAAATGTTGCCGCCAAGTATGCAGGCTGCCCCTTCTGATCTGGCGATATCGATGTACGTGAGTACTTTTTCCAGCTGGAGTTTTGTGGCAATAGGTCCGATATGCGTTTCAGGGTTTGCCGGATTTCCGATCCGGGCGGTTTTGACAATGGAAACCATCTCTTCTACAAATCTGTCATGAATCGAATCATGCAGCAGGAGGCGGGAACCGGCCACGCAGGATTGCCCCGCCGCGGAAAAAATTCCCCGGATTGCCCCTTTCACCGCCTGATCGATGTTTGCATCGTCAAAGACGATATTGGGTGATTTCCCCCCCAACTCCAGGATTACTTTTTTGAAGTTTTTTGCAGCCAGCTCGTTGATTGCCTGGCCAGCCATCTCGCCGCCGGTAAAGGCGATCTTTGCAACCAGGGGGTGCGACACAAGCGGTTCACCGACCCCGCTTCCGAAGCCGGTAACGACATTGACGACTCCCTTCGGAAATCCCGCCTCCACGACGAGGTTCATAAACTCCAGCGATGTCGCGGAAGTAAATTCGGAGGGCTTGAGAACGACGGTATTGCCGGCAGCCAGAGCCGGCGCCAGTTTCCAGGTTGCCAACATTAACGGCGAGTTCCAGGGGGTAATCGCCACAACCACCCCCAGCGGTTCATAGCGGGTAAAGTTAAAGACGCCCGTCTTGTCAGTGGGGATCACCGCCCCCTCAACCTTATCGGCCAGGCCGCCATAATAATTGTACCACTCGGCGGTGTACTTCATCTGAGCCCGGCACTCAACCAGCAACTTGCCATTATCGCGCGATTCCAATTCACCCAGAAAGTCCGCATTTTCATAAAGCAGTTCAGCCAGCTTCCTCAGGAGTGCACCCCTCTGGCTTGCGGTCATGCCTGGCCATGGTCCGGAAGTGAATGCCTCGTGGGCCGCCGCGACCGCTCTGTCCACATCACGGGCATTACCCTCCGGAATCAGCGCCCAGGGTTCATTATTGTACGGATTCGTGGATTCGAACCACCTGTTGCTATCGGGGACAACCCATTCTCCATCAATATGTAAAAGGTACTTCTTCATGATCGTCTCCTCTTCATTCGACCAACGTAATCTGCTACGCATCAATCGATGTGGTTACTACAGATACATGTCTATACTACTATACATTTAAAGTCAACCACAAAAACTGTGTTTTTCATGAGGGAATCACCAGATGGTTGATACTGCAAAGGACGGATTCGGATTGGTTTTAGATAGTAGAACGTGTGTTTCAGGATAGTTGCAATTGCATTTGCCGACCGGGCAGTAATTTTCGTTGACAATCATTTGTATACTTGTATAGACTTATTTCGCGGTTACGTTTTCACAAAAAACAGCCTCCTTTTGCGCTCCGGTTTCCAAAAGGTGCAATCTGTATTCCAGCAGTGCCATACTATGTCCAATGAGAGGTATCGAAATGCTGCACTCCTTTTATCCGAATATTTTTCAACCATTCAAGATCGGATCGCTGGTCATAAAGAACAGGATTGTGATGCCTCCCATGTGCGGAAATCTTGGCGGTGAATACGGCCAGGTGACCGACAACCACATCAAGTACTATGAACAAAGGGCAAAGGGTGGCACCGGCCTGATCATAGTTGAAAACAGCAACATCGATTATCCGCTCGGCTCCAACGGGGCGACCCAGTTACGGATCGACCACGAACGGTACATACCGGGACTGACGAGACTGGTGGATACAATAAAAAAATATGGCGCCAGCGCATGCATCCAGATCAACCATGCCGGCGCATCCACCAACAATGAGAGAACAGAGGGGCATGGCGTTGTTGCACCATCGAATATCTCTTCAAAGGAAGATGGTGAGACACCACGATCCTTGTCTCGCGAAGAGATTCTGGAAATAGTAGGCAAATTCGGCAAGGCGGCTAAAAGAGCCCAGGTTGCCGGTTTCGATGCGGTTGAGATTCATGCGGGGCATTCATATTTGATTGCGCAGTTTTTGTCCCGGGCGACAAACAAGCGAAATGATGAATTCGGCTGCGACTCTCTGGAGAGCAGGGCACGATTCTGTATTATGGTCCTTCAGGAGGTTCGTAAGAATGTGGGGCCGGATTTTCCGATCTTCATTCGCATCGGCGCGGATGAATTCATGGAGGGAGGGATTACACTGGAGGATACCTTCACATTCCTCGAATATTTCAAGCCGTATATAGATGTGATCGATGTTTCGGCAGGCGCTAACTACACCCTGGAAAAACAGATTGAAACGATGAATTTCCCCGAAGGGTCAAAGGTCTACCTCAGTGAGGCGATCAAGAAGCGATTCGACCTCCCCACTATTACCGTTGGAAACATCAGGAATCCCGATTTCGTGGACAAAGTGCTTGCAGACAAGCGGGCTGATCTGGTCGCGATCGGCAGAGGACTCATTTGTGATCCAAACTGGGTAAACAAGGCGTACGTCGGCGAGTCGAACTCCATCCGTAAATGCATCTCTTGCAATATCATGTGCGTGGGAAATCGTATTTTCAGCAGCCGTCCGATCAAATGTTCACTCAATCCCGATATATTCAGTGAAGACGAGCATAAACAGCATCATGTCACGCGGCCGACTAACGTTGTCGTCATCGGCGGCGGCCCTGCGGGACTGGAAGCCGCCTGCACCGCGGCGGAAGTCGGCTGCAACACCTTTCTCTTTGAAAAAGAGGAGGAGGTGGGAGGACTCTTGCACCTGATCCAGAGGTTTCCCGCCAAAAACAAAATCCATTATTTTACCGATTATCTCCATGACCGCATGGCGGGACTGAAAAACCTGGTGGTTTTTCATGGCAGAGTCCCTTCCTGTAAAGAGATTGACGAGCTGAAGCCTGATTTGGTCATCAATGCCACGGGCTCTTCCCCTTCCGTACCCCCCATCAAAGGCCTGAGGGAGCTGATAAATCAAAAGGGCTCTTCGGTTTATTCCGTGACTGAATTATTGAAAAATATCGACTCGTTCAAAGATCTGAAAAAGAAAAGAGTCGTTGTTGCCGGCGGCGGCGCCGTGGGGATGGATTGTGCCGAGTTCTTTGCGGAACAGGGCGCCCAGGTGACTATTGTGGAAAGGTTCCCCCAGCTTGGCATAGACCTCGACCCCCTCACCAAAAAATATTTGATGGGCGTCATCAAGGATCATAAGATTACCGTCCATGTGGACACCTGCATTGAGGAAGTTACGCCGAAAGAGCTGACGTGCAGCGGTAAAGACGGGAATATTACCCTGGGGTTTGATATCGCCCTCATGTGCCTCGGTTTTTCCTCAAACAACCAGGATGTCGAGACCATGAAAGAATATTATCACGCAAAGAAAGTCGAGTTCATCAATATCGGTGACAGCAGCAGGCCACGAAAGATCGGATATGGGGTTATTGAAGGGAGAAGCATCCTTTCCTCATCAACCCTTCTGAGAAGACGCCGGTTCGGCTCGGCGTAAACGGCTTTACTATCTGATTTTGCAGAAAAAAGATGCAGACATGCGGTGCATCATTTTTCCGGTCTTATCAATCAGAATCGGAAAACAATTTTTGCGTAATCTCCGGACAAAGCATCTGCAAAGGCCTGGTGGTACTCGTTCAACGGTACTGTTTTGGATAATACAGGCCTGATATTGAAGCGCGGGTCCTGTATGTACCTGATTGCATCTGTCCAGTCATCGGGAGTATAGATGATTGAACCATGGATAGTGACTTCACTCCTGACTATCCTCATCACAGGGTAGTCAACCTTTTCGCCGGTAATTCCAATCCCGACAATCTCACCGCCCGGTTTTACAATCCGCATCGCCTGCTCGATCGATGACTTTACTCCGGCGGCTTCTACTACGATATCAAACGATTCATCCCCGACCTCGTCAGGACGCAGCCCCCTGACATCGCCCAATTGCCGGGCCAGGGCGAACTTCGATGAATTGACATCTATGACGGTTGTATCAGCCTCGGCATGCAGAGCAAGCGCGATGGAAAACAGTCCTTCGGTACCGCAGCCGATTATGGCGACGGATTTACCTTTGGTAACCGCCACTTTCTTCAAGGCATGGACAGTAACGGCGAGGGGCTCGATCAGAATGGCAAGATCATCCGAAATGTCATCCGGAACGTGCACCAGATATTTTGCCTCGACGATTACTTCCTGGGCAAACAGGCCGTCAGACGCTACACCCAGCGGCGTTTTATGCACACAGATATTTGTGCGCCCCTGAATGCAATATTCGCATTCGCCGCAAAAGGTATTTGGTATGACGACGACCCTCGTACCAAGCCGGCTGGCGACATTTTTCCCGGCCTCGATAATAACGCCAAGGACTTCGTGGCCGGGGCGGAGAGGATACTTCGCATAGGAAACACTCCCCTTATAAACCCGCAGATCCGAGCCGCAAACACCGCCATATATGATCTTGAGTTTTACTTCGTTATCTTTAACAACGCCGGGGGCCGCAACTTCTCTCAAGATCAGTTCTTCAGGTTTGTTCAGATACAGCTCCAGCATTCCAGGCCCCCTGCAGTGCTTTGAAAATAAATCTAATCCCGCGGCGTATTCAAGATGCAGGTTGTACTTTCCAGCCCCAGACACTTGTTGCAGGAAATACATCGTGCAGGTTTCAAGTCCCCACGCTGCCAGCGGTTGATAAGGTCGCTCTCGCATATCAGCGGGCGGCTGAGGGAAAGGTATTCGATTTCCGTCTGATTCAGGACCTCTTCCATCGACCGAAAATCGCGATTCCCCCCAACCATCATAACCGGGACACCGATCTCACGGGCAAGATCGGCAGCATACTGCTTGAAATAGGGTTCCTGCCCCTTTTTAATTACTCTGACGGGCCCCTCATCCGGCCGCGACGAGTTGCAAC
>JBAQPK010000187.1:0-3187 GCA_049305715.1 Desulfuromonadaceae bacterium
GAGAACGGTACTGCAGCAGGGAGGACATCACGCAACAGTATACGTCCTGCCGTGGTGTCAATCATCTGGGCTTTTTCATCGGTGGCCAGGTTCTTCATGCGGACTTTAATCAATGCCTGCATGTCGATTTCTTTGGCATCGAATGCTATTCTGACTTCCTCCGGTGATGAAAAACAGCCGGAAACGTTTACACCCGCCAGAAGTTCCTGCTCGGTCGGGCGGTAGTATTCACCCTTGGCGTTGATTCTGTCACGGGTCATGTAGTAAGCCCCAAGAACCATGTCCTGGGACGGTACGATGATCGGCTTGCCGTTGGCAGGCGAAAGGATGTTGTTCGTTGACATCATCAGAACACGGGCTTCTACCTGGCTTTCAATGGAAAGCGGCAGATGAACAGCCATCTGGTCACCGTCGAAGTCGGCGTTGAAAGCGGTGCAGACAAGCGGATGCAGCTGAATGGCCTTCCCTTCAATCAGAACCGGTTCAAAAGCCTGGATCCCGAGACGGTGAAGGGTCGGGGCACGGTTAAGCATGACGGGGTGTTCCTTGATAACTTCTTCCAGAACATCCCATACTTCAGGGCGTTCTTTCTCGACCATCTTTTTCGCGCTTTTGATGGTGGTAACCAGGCCGCGCTCTTCCAGCTTGTTGTAGATAAAAGGTTTGAACAGTTCAAGAGCCATTTTTTTGGGAAGACCGCACTGGTGCAGTTTGAGCTCCGGACCGACAACAATAACGGAACGGCCGGAGTAATCGACACGTTTACCGAGCAGGTTCTGGCGGAAACGCCCTGACTTCCCTTTGAGCATATCGGAAAGGGACTTCAGGGGGCGCTTGTTCGGCCCGGCGATGGCACGGCCGCGACGCCCGTTGTCAAAGAGAGCGTCAACCGCTTCCTGAAGCATGCGTTTTTCGTTGCGAATAATTACTTCTGGAGCCTGAAGCTCACACAGACGCTTCAATCGATTATTGCGGTTGATAACACGGCGATACAGATCATTCAGGTCGGATGTCGCAAAGCGGCCTCCGTCCAGAGGGACCAGCGGGCGCAGCTCGGGGGGAAGAACCGGAATACATTCCAGAATCATCCACTCAGGTTTATTGCCGGAATGCCGGAACGCTTCAACAACTTTAAGCCGTTTAGCGGTTTTCTTGCGTTTCGCTTCACTGGTAGACTCTACCATTTCGGTCCGCAGCGTTACGGCAAGATCTTCAAGATCAAGAGCACGGAGACACTCACGAATAGCTTCCGCGCCCATTCCGCCCGAAAATGCGTCGGTGCCGTATTCCTGCTGCATCTTGATATATTTATCTTCCGACATTACTTCGCAAAACTGCAACGGGGTGTTCTTTGGATCACTGATAACAAACCCTTCAAAATAGAGAACTTTTTCCAGGTCTTTAAGAGTGATATCCAGCAGGTTCCCGATTCGAGAAGGTAATGATTTCAGAAACCAGATGTGCGCAACAGGTGTAGCCAGGTCAATATGCCCCAGACGTTCACGGCGAACTTTCGAGGGGATAACTTCAACGCCGCATTTTTCGCATATAATGCCGCGATGTTTCATCCGTTTGTACTTGCCGCAATTGCACTCATAGTCTTTTGTAGGTCCAAATATCTTGGCACAGAAAAGACCGTCCCGTTCCGGTTTGAACGTACGATAGTTGATGGTCTCCGGTTTTTTTACTTCCCCATGAGAACGCTCCCGAATCTTATCGGGAGATGAAATTGATATACGTATTGCTGAAAAGTGGAGTGGATCTTTTGGTTTATCAAAAAAGCTGAAATAATCTTCCACGATGCTCTCCTCCGTTTGTCTGAAGCCGCATGTCTGATGGTGCAGACTCTGGCCAGGAAATCTTTATAGTTCTTCTTCACCTTCGAGCAGATCAACATCAAGGCAGAGGGACTGAAGTTCCTTGATGAGAACATTGAACGATTCGGGCAAGCCGGGTTCCAGGGTATGTTTGCCCTTGACGATAGCCTCATACATACGGGTACGCCCCGAAACATCGTCAGACTTGACGGTCAGGAATTCCTGAAGCGCGTGAGCCGCACCGTACGC
The DNA here is from genome assembly GCA_049305715.1 of Desulfuromonadaceae bacterium. Classification (GTDB taxonomy): domain Bacteria; phylum Desulfobacterota; class Desulfuromonadia; order Geobacterales; family Pseudopelobacteraceae; genus JACRCG01. The sequence goes on from JBAQPK010000187.1 coordinate 2,067, forward strand.
TTCCATGGCCCACACCTCCATCTCCCCGAGACGCTGGCCGCCGAATTGTGCCTTGCCGCCAAGTGGCTGCTGGGTCACGAGGCTGTATGGCCCGATTGAACGGGCATGGATCTTGTCATCAACAAGATGATGAAGTTTAAGTACATACATGACGCCGACAGTGACCTTATTGTCAAACGGTTCGCCCGTTCGTCCATCAAACAGGGTGACCTGACCGGATGAATGCCAACCGGCTTTGCCGAGCATCCCCTTGATCTGCGCTTCCGATGCCCCCTCAAAAACCGGCGAAGCCATTGCTACACCGCGCTGGAGACGACGAGCCACCTTAAGTAGTTCCGTACGATCAAGGCCGTCGATGAAAGCTCCTGCCTCATCATCACCATAGACATCTTTCAGATACGCTTTCAAGTTTACTTCGGATGTCTGCTTTTCAAGCATATCCTCTATTTTCCAGCCAATACCCTTTGCCGCCCACCCCAGATGCGTTTCCAGAATCTGACCGACGTTCATACGCGATGGGACGCCGAGCGGATTAAGGACTATCTCGACCGGTCTGCCGTCTTCCATATACGGCATATCTTCTTCCGGTAAAATACGGGAAACAACGCCTTTGTTACCGTGACGGCCGGCCATCTTGTCCCCGACCTGCAGCTTGCGTTTGATGGAAATGTATATCTTGACCATCTTGATTACGCCTGGAGGCAGATCGTCACCACGCTTTAGTTTCTGGATTTTATCCTCAAAAACGTTTTGAATCAGGTCAATCTGACGGTTAAGGGTCTCAAGAATCTGGTGCACCTTGTCATCGGTTTCACTGTCATCACTTACGGAGATGGTGCTCCAGACGGAACTTGCAAGATTCTGTAAAGATTCCTCAGTGATCTGCTTGCCTTTTGCAAGCACAAGATTGCCCTTGCTGTCTTCAAGTTTGACAGCAAGAGTTTTACCGACTAATAGACGTTTGAGTTTACCGATGGCAGAGTCGCGGATAATGCGGATTTCATCCTGCTCATCCTTGCGCAGCTTGTCCTCTTCGGCTTTTTCAATCAACTCGGTACGGGAGTCCTTGTCATTTCCTTTACGGGAGAAGATTTTGGCACCGATGACAGTCCCTTCTACAC
>JBAQPK010000188.1:0-6086 GCA_049305715.1 Desulfuromonadaceae bacterium
GTTCTCCACCTGCTTCAGAATCCAGGACTGGTCGCCGTCGACGGTGCTGGAGGACATTTCCACCCCGCGGTTGATCGGGCCGGGATGCATGACCATCGCATTCGGCTTGGCCAGCTTGAGGTTGACAGGGTTCAGGCCGAAGTAGCGGGAATACTCGCGGGCATTCGGCATCAGGGTCTTGCCCTGTCGCTCCTGCTGAATACGCAGCATCATGACCACATCGGCATCGGCAAGCGCCTCGTTCATCGTGGCGCAGACCGTGACATCACCCAGCCTTTCCACTCCCGGCGGCACCATGGTTGGCGGGCCGGACAGAAACACCTTTGACCCGAGCTTGGTCAGCCCCTGGATATTGGAACGGGCGACGCGGCTGTGCGTTATATCTCCGACAATCGCCACCTTCAGGCCGTCCAGCCGTCCGAAACGATCCTTCATGGTCAGCATATCCAGCAGACCTTGCGAGGGATGTTCATGAGCGCCGTCACCGGCGTTGATGATCGAACAATTTACCTTGTTCGCCAGGAAATAATGTGCGCCGGAAACGGCATGGCGCATGACAATGATGTCAGGCTTCATCGCCAGCAGGTTCAAGGCTGTGTCTGCCAGTGTTTCACCCTTGGTGGCCGAACTGCTGGAGGGGGTTATGTTGACCGTATCGGCCGAAAGCCGCTTGCCGGCAATCTCGAAGGAGGTGCGGGTGCGGGTTGACGCTTCATAGAACAGGTTGATAATCGTCTTGCCGCGCAGCGTCGGGACCTTCTTGATGTCACGGCTGTTGATCTCCCGCATGTTTTCAGCGGTTGAAATCAACAGTTCGATGTCCTCTTTCGACAGGTCCCGCAGGGCGATAATGTGCTTGTGCTTGAACTCGGCCATATCAGTTAACCCTCCCCTATTTTTCGAGTCCCACTTCAATCGGCTGGTTTGCTCCGTCAAAAACCACCTGGACGTTCTCTTTCTGGCTGGTCGGCACGTTGCGGCCCACAAAATCTGCACGGATCGGCAGTTCCCGATGACCCCGGTCAATCAGCACCGCCAGTTGAATCGACTGGGGGCGTCCGAAATCCATCAGTGCATCCATGGCGGCCCTGATCGTGCGGCCGGTGTACAGGACGTCATCGACCAGAATAACCTTCTTTGCTTCCAGGGAAAACGGGATGTCGGTCTTGCCGACCGGGTGGTGCGGCAGCTGGCCGGAGCAATCATCACGGTAGAGGGTGATATCCACCGCTCCCACCGGAACGGCGCCCCCCTCGATGACGCTGATCTGCTGCGCAATCCCGTCAGCCAGAAATGCGCCCCCGGAACGGATCCCGATCAGTACGATATCGGCAACCCCTTTGTTGCGTTCAAGAATTTCGTGAGCGATACGCGTCAAGGCCCGCTTGATTCCAGCGCCATCCATAAGCACGGTTTTTTCAGCAGCCATCAGTCCGCCTCCTTTGTAAATTCAATAGTTGCACTCATTTTAAAGCCGGGCATAAAAAAAGAGCCTCCCCGCGCCACGCGGCAAGACCCTTCTGGTATGAATTTAGAGTTTTCATTGTGTCGCCTTTGCTAGTCTCTCGGACTAAATTAAAAGGGGGTGTATGTAGTGCCGGTACTCTACCATCCAATACGTAAGCCGGTCAAGCACGATTTCAAAATTTATTTGCTTGACGGCTATGAGTTTTCCGTGACGCGGGTTTTGCACTCTGCAGCGACCGCCACAAAAGTCTCCACCATCTGCAGGCACTGCTCTTCACCAACAGACCCCATCAGACAGATCTGAATGATGTTTCTCTCCAGCAGATAGCCGCTCCGGTAGCTAAGCAGCATCCCCTGCTGTTCCATGGCTTCGCCAAGGCGCAGGGAAGATACCTGCTCCGGCAGGACGATGCTTATTACTGCCGGCGAGGTGTGACGGTCAGCCCCCATGAGAGCAAAACCGGCATCTTCCAGACGCCCGCGCAGCTTGTCGCTCAGCAGGCGGATATCTTCGAAGCGCTGTTCCGCCTGTAAATCCAGCAGCGTCTGGTGCAAGGCCGACATCAGGTTGGAGGAGTGGGTGAAAGGAGTCCCTCCTTTTTCACGGTAATAGCCGAGATCCAGATAGCGCGGCAGTCGTTTGTCGGCGGCGACCGGGTGATTGCAGAACACCAAGCTTACCCCCGGCAAGGCGGCCAGGCCCTTGCCGCTGACACTGCTGGCCAGATATACGCGCCGCAGATCGACCGGGACGGTGCCGAGAGAACTGGTGCAATCAAGACAGAGCTTGACCTGACGCCGGCAGCAGAGGGACTCCAAGCCTGCCAGATCGTTCAGCACTCCGGTGGAGGTCTCGCAGTGCACGGACCAGAGCCAGGTCAGTTCCGGCTGTTCTGCCATAATGCCTTCCACGACCTGCAGATCGTACGGTTCGCCCCAATCGAAACGGAGCACTTCGAAGTCAAGCCCCATCCTGCCGGCATGGTCGATCAGCCGGTCGCCAAACTCGCCGTTAGTGAGAACCAGGCCTCGTCCTTGCAGCAGGGAGAGCTGGGCGGCAACTACGTCATTCCCGAGGGTGCCGCTCCCCAGCAGCAGTTCCACCGCGACCGAACCGGTCAGAGCAGAGAGCCGCCCCTTTACATCGGCAACCATCGCCAAAAATGGCGCGCTGCGATGGGAGACCGGCGGCCGGGATACCGCCCGCTGCACCGCGGCACTGATCTCCACCGGACCCGGCATGAAACTGACCGGTGCGGGCAGCTCCAGACAAGGCGCGCCCAAGCGGGCAAACAGCTGCTGAACGGTCGGGAGCGTCAGGTACATCGGTTGATAGAGTGCCTTCATCGAGCCGACCGGCCCGGCAAACGGTACAAACCCCATCCGGGCATACAGCCGGGCCTGGCTCACGGCTCCCGAGATAACGGCCAGGTTATGGCCACGCTTTACCCCCTCACCGACGGCGAACCTGAGCAGGCGGGCGAACACACCCGGCTTGCGGTAGTCCGGCTCAACAGCCAAGAGCCGGAATTCACAGACAGCCGCGCCCCGCGGCAGATACGAATCCAGCTCCGCCACCTTGTCGTCCAGAGAGAAAGGTCGCCTGGAGCGCATCGCCATCATCCCCACCAGCCTCTGACCATCAAGACAGAGAAAATAAGTATTCTCGTCATGGAACCTGTCCACCAGCACTTTTTGGTCATTGGGAGGGTGCTGGGGAATCTCCTCCACAAAAGTCCGGTAGTTGAGGCGATGAATCTGTTCAAACTCTTCAGCCTCGGAGGCAACCTTGAAATTCAGCCGGGCATATGGCATGGGCTACTCCTCTCCAGCAGATTTTTCAAACTCATGACGGATATTGGCGCGATGGGCACACAGAACCAGCAGGACAAGCAGACAATAGAGGGCAAACTCCGGTACAGGCAGCGGCACTCCCCTCCGCAGCAACAGGAACGCCAGCAGGAGCGGCGTACAGGCAAGTGCGGCCAAGCCGGTCACGGTCGTGCGCCGAAGCAAGGGGTAGAGCAGCGCGCAGAGTGCCAGACCCAGCAACAAGAGATGCGGGTAAAGCAAAAGCATGCCTCCGGCATACGTTGCAAACCCCTTACCCCCCCGAAAACGCATCTGCAAGGGCCAGATGTGGCCGGCCGTCACCGCAATGAGCGCGGCGGTAGCCGGCAATTGCCCGCCACCCAAACGCTGGACCAGATAAACGGCCAGCAGCCCCTTGCCCGCATCACCGATAAAGGTAAGGATGAACCCCTTGGCGCCCAATAGGCGTCCCACATTGCGGCTCCCCACATTGCCGCTGGCGAGGGCGCGGATGTCCTGCCCGGTAAAGAGCCGCACCAGGTAGTAACCGGTCGTGAAGCACCCAAGGAGGTAGGATATGAGGATAATTAATAGCGTTGTCGGCATGTTCATCCAGGATGACTCCGGTCAGAAGGGAGACATTTTATCTATTTGGGAAATAGCGAAATGAATAGTCGCGACCGTCCGCGCCGATATCGGATTACCGCATCCTATACCAAATAATTGAGAATTTTAATATCACAATTCAATTACTGCTTACAACAAACATTAATTAATTGCGGCACAAAAACAAAAATGCCTACTTACAAAATCGCAAGCAGGCATTTCACATATTTTTTTTGAAAATATTTTGAAAATATCCTGGAGATTCGGATCGCGAGCCCAGACAAACCGGACAACTTCTAACCTTCTACACCGCCAGCATCTCCGCAGAAATCCCCAGATCGGCAACCTGCCCCATGGCCTCCAGATGAAGAAATTCACTCCTGATCAGTTCCTGAGACACCCTTTGGAGATCGATGCTGGTGACCGCATCGTAATTGGCAATAACATCCTCAATTGACTGCTGCTTTTGCAGGTAAATCTCGTTTTTAGCCAGGCGGGTCATCAGACTGTCGCTGCTTTCAAGCGACATCAGTGTTTTACCTTTCAACTGTTCCCGTGCGGCGTCAAGTTCGTCCTGCGGCACCTCTTCGGCAACAAGCCGCGACATCTCACGCTGCGCAATATCGAGCACTTCACAGCAATGGTCCTTTTCGGTGCCGGCATATACGACCAGCGCCCCGGTTTCCGCATGGGATATGATGTACGAATAGACGGAATACGCCAGCCCTCGCTTCTCACGAATTTCCTGAAACAGCCGTGAACTCATCCCTCCGCCCAGAATCGTCGTCAGCAGAAACAGCGCATAACGATCGGGATGGTCATAGCGGAGCGAGCGGGTGCCGAGACAGACGAGCGTCTGTTCCATCTCCCGCTCGATAAGATTCACCCTTTTTTCGGCGCGGGGAAATTCACCGCCCGATTGAGGCTGCCACTGAGAGGAGAGGTCTGAAAACAGCGGCGCCAGAATGGCAACAAGTTCATCGTGTTGTACGTTGCCGGCCGCCGCGATGATTATATCCTGGGGACGATAGCGGCTGACCTTGTGCGCCATGATCGCACCTCGCGACAGGCCGGATATCGTTTCCTCGCTTCCGAGAACCGGCATGCCGAGCAACTGTCCACGCCAGAAATTCTGATGAAAGCGGTCATGAATGAACTCATCGGGCGAATCATCGCGCATCTTGATTTCCTGCAGAACCACCTTGCGCTCCCGCTCGATTTCGTCGGCCGGAAAGGTGGAATTCAGAAAGATATCGGCGAGCAGATCTGCGGCGCGGGGCATAAATTTCGCCAGAACCTTCGCGTAATAACAGACATACTCATGCCCGGTAAATGCGTTCAGGATCCCCCCCATGGAGTCAATCTCACGGGTGATCTGATGAACGCTGCGGCGCTTTGTCCCCTTGAACAGCATATGCTCGATAAAATGAGCCACGCCGTTATCTTCGGGAGCCTCGTGGCGGGTGCCGTTGGCCACCCAGATGCCGGTTGTCACGGTATGCATGTACCCGATGTTCTGGGTGACGATGCGGACGCCATTGTCAAGTGTCGTTGTAGTTATCATCCGCAAAGCATACCCTAGTTTCCTGCGATTTCAACCAAAATCACAGTCATTATTTTCCCACAACACATTCAAGCACTCAGCCGATATTTTATTTATAATAAACTTGTACTGCTTTTTTTCGCCTGTAATGCCATAAAATAAGCATGACAAACTTGTTTTTTTACTGTAAGTAAATAAATTGTTTTTCCACGTCACCATCAAATATCATGTAAATCATCGGACTGCTTGAGCTTCGAATCGCTAAAAAGAGTTGACTTTAGGCATTCAAAGGAATAACTGGTATTACCATACTTTTATAACCTATTTTTACTGATGCTAAAGCCCGTCCCATAAGTTTTTGCTGTTCACATATATACAGCCGACTGATTCGGTATACAACAAATCAGAACAGGAGCCTCCACCATGAACATCCACGAGTACCAGGCAAAAGCGATCTTGCGAAAATTCGGCGTACCGGTCCCGGACGGCCACGTCTGCTACAACAGCGCCGGCGCCCGCGAATGGGCCAAGCGCCTGGGTGACGGCCCCTGGGTCGTCAAGGCCCAGATCCACGCCGGCGGCCGCGGCAAGGGGGGCGGCGTCAAGCTGGCCCGCACTCCCGATGAGGTCCGCTTCTATGCCCGGGAGATGCTCGGCA